>JAKAGH010000163.1 GCA_021817645.1 Deltaproteobacteria bacterium | reverse complement strand
AAACTATGATCATACCTTCAGCGGTCCCATCAGTCTGGCCACGGCCATCGCCCGTTCCCGGAACGTGCCCACCGTGCGGTTGATGATGGCCATCGGCGTGCCCTCCACCTTGAGGATGGCCCAGACCCTGGGAATCACCTCACCCATTTTCCCCAACTATGCCTCGGCCTTGGGGGCCTCGGAGGTCACGCTCCTGGAACTCACCCGGGCCTACTCGGTCTTTCCCAATCATGGTTATCTGGTGGAGCCCGCGTTCATCAACCGCATTGAAGACCGGGACGGCCGGGTGCTGTTGGAGTATCGACCCCGCCAACACCTGGTAATCAGCCGGCAAACGGCTGACACGATGGTGCAGCTTTTAGAGGGCGTGGTGCAGCGGGGCACCGCCACCCGGGTCCAGGTGCTGGGGCGTCCCATGGGCGGCAAGACCGGCACCACCAACAAGACCCGGGATGCCTGGTTCATCGGCTTTACTCCGTCTCTGATCACCGGGACCTGGGTGGGTATGGATGATGAGCGCAGCCTGGGCGCCAAGGAGACCGGGTCCCAGGCCGCGGCCCCGATTTTTATCTCCTACATGCGGGAGGCCCTGAAGCACCAGCCGGTGGAGGATTTCGGCGGCGGTACGGTCCTGGCTAAAAAGGGTGCGGAAGAGGCCGTAAAAGATGACGAAGAAGCAGTGGAAAACGAGGAGTTCTATCCGGAAGAAAACGCCCCGGAGAAAGCCCCCTCGGCTTCCGCTTCCAGCCAACAATTTTTCAAAAACGATATGGAAGAGTGAGATTAATGCGGCAGATTGAGACAGCGGCTATCACCAAAGCAGTTAAAGAAGCGGCCATTGCCGCCAACTATGACTTGGGAGAAGACATCCTGGCGGCGCTGAAACGGGGGGAACAGGAAGAGGAATCCCCCAGCGGCCGGGAAATCTTCCGGCAACTAGTGGAAAACGCCGGTATTGCCTGCAACGAGCGGGTGCCCCTGTGCCAGGACTGCGGCCTGGCCGTGATCTTCGTGGAGTTAGGGCAAGAAGTGCAAATCGTCGGCGGGGATTTTGAGCAGGCCATCCAGGAGGGCGTGCGCCAGGGCTATGGTGAGGGGTTTCTCAGGAAATCCCTGTGCCATCCCTTGACCCGGGCCAACACCGGGGACAACACCCCCGCGGTGATTCACACCGAAATCGTGCCCGGGGACCGGCTGAAAATCACGGTGGTCCCCAAAGGCGGCGGCAGCGAGAATATGAGCCGCGTCCATATGCTCAAGCCCGCGGAAGGGCGGGCCGGGGTCATTGAGAAGGTGGTGGCCACGGTTAAAGAAGCAGGCCCCAATCCTTGCCCTCCCATCATCGTGGGCGTGGGGATCGGCGGCACTTTTGAGAGGGCCGCGCTCTTGGCCAAGAAGGCCCTGCTCCGGGAATTGGGCAGTCCTAATCCCGATCCGGAACTGGCGGCCTTGGAGCAGGAGATGTTCCAGCAGGTCAACGACCTGGGCATCGGCCCCCAGGGGCTGGGAGGCAGGATCACCGCCATGGCGGTGCACGTGCTCATGCAGCCCAGCCATATCGCCTCCCTGCCGGTGGCCGTCAACATTCAATGCCATTCCTCCCGCCACAAAGAAGCGGTGTTGTAAAGGTGATATATGTCCAAAACGGTGAAATTGAATCCTCCTTTGATTGATAAAGACGTGGAAGTTCTGGAGATCGGCGACCGGGTGCTGGTCAGCGGGGTCATCTATACGGCCCGGGATGCGGCTCATAAACGCCTGGTGGATCTCCTGGCCGCGGGTCAGGAATTACCGGTGGATTTCAAGGGCCAAATCCTTTATTATGTGGGTCCCAGCCCGGCCCGGCCCGGCCGGGTCATCGGCGCGGCGGGCCCGACCACCAGTTACCGCATGGATTCCTATACCCCCACCATGCTGCAGCTGGGTTTGAAGGCCATGATCGGCAAAGGCAAGCGCAGTCCTGAAGTCATCGCCGCACTGCAGCAATATAAGGCCGTGTACCTGGGGGCCACGGGCGGCGCCGGGGCCTTGATTTCACAATGCATCAAAAAAGCCCAGGTGGTGGCCTTCCCGGAGTTGGGGCCGGAAGCCGTCCATCGCCTGGAGGTGGAGAATCTGCCAGCCATCGTCATCAATGATTGCCAGGGGCGCGATCTTTACGAATTAGGAGTCAAGCAATACCGGCGGACAACCGATACTAGGATGGAGCCGACTGTTTGCCGTTAAAGGGACAGGGAAGAAACCCGCGCTTTTTCATGTGATTGCTGCAGGAGGCCAAAATGGGAGTGCCGCTGGACCTGGAAATAGTTGTGGCCCGGGTAAAGGAGAAGCGGCAGAACTTCTTGGAGTACAATTTTGGCACCCTGAGAGACGACTTCCTCAAGACCTTCTTTGACCTGGCTCAGGAATATGAAACCTTAGAAAATTTTTACCGCATCTGTGTCAGCGTCGTCAAAGAATTCTTTGATCTGAATTGCCGCCTCTATCTCCTGTGCCAGGAAGGCGCCCTGGAGCTGGTGTGCGACAGCCTCCTGGGGCTATACCAGGAAAAGCCCAAGGCCCCCTCCCATATCCAGCTCTCCAGCCAGGCCTATCATACGGACGATGCCTGGGTGATCCCCATCCGGGGCAACCAGCTCCTGGTGGACCGGCTCCCCTTTTACACCAAAGACCAGGTTATCGGCATGCTGGAGTTCTCTCCCGGGGACCGGCTCACGGAAAAGGACCGGTTTTTCTTTGAGAAATACGCCAATCGCGTGGGCTACAATCTCCACGTCAAGATCATCGCCTGGCAGAACATTCAGCGTATCCGCTTCATCAACAGCCTGGTGGCCGATATCGAACACAACGTCATTGTGCCCAATATCAGCCTCAGCCTCTATCTGCGGCACCTGCGCCAGAAGATCGATACTCTGAAAGAACTCCGTTGTCTCTGTGAATTCCGGGATGAAACGTGTCCCGAATTGCCCTTGGCCCAGGACAAGTTCCGCACTTTAGTCGAGGAGATGGAAGCGGATTATCAGACCCTGGAGCAGCATTACAAAGGAGTCAGCCTCTTTCTGGAGTCTCTGTTCCGGCCCTCCCATTTCCAGAAGGGGCAGCTAGTGCTGAGAAGGCGCACCTGCAAGGTGCAGAGCGAAATCATTCAGCCCCAACTGCAGCTCTATCTCCCCAAGCTCAAGGAGCGCAATGTCGACGTCGACGACAGCATGGGGGTAATGCCGGATGAGGATTTGCCCCTGTCGGTGGACAAGGGCTTGATGGCCCAGGTCTATGCGAATCTTTTTTCCAATGCGGTGAAGTACACCCGCCGTAATTACGAGGGCCGTAAATACGTGGCCTATGGCCGGGATGTGCTCCATGACCACTTCGGCCCCGGCAAAGACGGCATCAAGTTCAATATGTTCACCACCGGCCCCCATATTCCTCCGGAAGACCGGGGCCATATCTTTGATGAAGGTTACCGGGGGAGTAACATAGACGGCGAAGTGGGCACCGGCCGCGGCCTCTATTTTGTCCGCAATGTCATCGAGACCCACGGCGGTGAAGTGGGCTATGAGCCCACTCCCGGCGGCAATAATTTCTATTTTGTCCTGCCCCTGGTGGTGAGCCCGGAGCGCCCCCTGGCCGCAGAAATGGTGGCCATGCACTGAAAAACGGTTTTCAGTTTTCCGTTTTCTGTTTTGCGTCAAAAGCACATAAATTATCAATAATTCATGCCAGTTGTTAAAAATTCTTCCCTCTTATCCCCTCTCTCCCCGGCGGGGGGAGAGGGTTAGGGTGAGGGGGGGTAGGTCGCAGTGACTACCATCCGTTTTCTGGCCCAGGAACTCTACCGTCTGACCCGGCAGGTGGAGGAACTGGAAAAGGGACTTAAAGACGCGTCTGCGGACGACCGGCCCCGTCTGGAAGCAGAGTTGTTCCAGGCCCGCCGGGATCAGGAACACTATCGCAGTCTGCTGGCCGCCAAGAAAGAAAAACCCACAATTTGACCAACGAAACTGGAAATTGAAGGCCAAAAGTCAAGGTCCCGGGCCTTTCCCCTTCTCTCTATAATTTTTTCATTATACCCATTTGTCCACCGACTCGTCTTCTTCTACGGGGGGAGCGGGGCTCTCCTGTTTTGCCCTTTCCCCTTGCCAATATTGATTGGCCATCTGGATCAGCGTCTCCCGGGGCGCCAAATCCTGGGTCAGGGCGTCCATGGTCTCCGGGCTGACTTTTCCCTGGCGCACTACCTCTGCTCCGGCCTGGACGGCCGCGAGCAGCACCAGTCCCACCTGGAACTGCAAGGGCGGCACGGTGAGCAACTCGGAAGAATGGCGGTAGATTTCCGCCACCAGGTTGTTGCCGAAAATCATGCGCAGGTTCAGGGAGAGGGCCTGAAAATTGTAGAACTCAGGAAAGGCGCAAACGCTCAAGGCCACGATCCGGGGAGCCTGGTCCACCCGGAAGGGGTGGATGGTGCGGTTCCCCCGGTCGACAAAGATGGGGTTCAACATGGGCAAGGTGCGTTCGATGAAGGACTTCATGCGGGCGTTCATGTTGAAGTGATACAAGGGCGTGGCCAGCACTATCAGGTCTGCCTCCATGAAGCGGCCTAACAGCTCCCCGGTCATGTCGTCCTCTTGGACGCATTGGCCCTGGTTTCCGAGCCAGCAGCTGAAGCACCCCAGACATTGCTTGATATGATATTTGCGCAGATAAAGAGTTTCCGTGGCTGCGCCCGCCTGCCGGGCCCCGTCCAGGAATTTTTGCAGGATGAGTTCGGTCTTGCTGGTCTTATTGTCCCGGGGGCTGCTGTTGAAAGCCACGATGTTCATGGGGGCTCCTGTAGGTGATGAAGTGAGCGGTAAGCAGTGGGCGGTAAGCAGTCATTCATAAACTTTCGGCCCGCCGGTAATCACGAAAGATCGTAGCGGCGGGCGTCTCGCCCGCCCAGGCAATCGGCACAGGCTGGAAAGCCTGTGCTACCGTTGGCAACACTTCAAAGCAATGAATATTTTCTTAGCTGACTGCTGAAAGCTGACAGCTTTTTCAATCCTTCCGGTTAATCAACGCCGCCAGGCAGCCGGCCCCGAAGCCGTTGTCGATGTTCACCACGGCCACGCCGGTAGCGCAGGAATTGAGCATGGTGAGCAGCGCGGCCACTCCTCCGAAGGAGGCCCCGTAGCCCACGCTGGTGGGCACCGCGATCACCGGCCGGTCCACCAGGCCGCCCACCACGCTGGGCAGGGCTCCGTCCATGCCCGCGACCACGATGAAGCAGGTGGCGCTGAGCAGCAGTTCCTGATGCGCCAGCAACCGGTGCAATCCGGCCACGCCCACGTCGTAGAGAGACTCCACCTGATGGCCCATGATCTGGGCGGTGAGCAGGGCCTCCTCCGCCACCGGGATATCGGAAGTGCCCGCGGAGATGACCACGATCACCCCCCGGCCCCGGTCGGGAATCTGCCCCTGGATGAGGGTCAATACCCGGGAATCTGTGTAATAACGGGCCTCCGGGAACTCGGTCAGGAGAATCTCGGCCTGGTCCGGAGCCAGCCGGGTTACTAGAATATTGTCATTATTGGGCTGCAGGGCCGTCAGGATGCCCCGGATCTGGGACAGGCTTTTGCCTGCGGCAAAGATCACTTCCGGGAACCCCTGGCGCAACTGGCGGTGGTGGTCCACCCGGGCAAAACCCAGGTTTTCAAAAGGAAGAGTGCGCAAACGGTCCAGGGCCTCAGCTACCGGCAGGCGGCCGCGGCGCACTTCTTCCAATAACTGCTCCAGAATTTTTATATCCATCCGGGAATCCTTTTTGAAAAAGTTTGAAGTTCAAGGTTCAAAGTTCAAAGTTAAGGCTGCTTTCGAAAAGTTATCATTGGTGGCCCAGGCTTTCCAGTCTGGGCAATTACCGAGGCGGGCGGGGACGGCCGCCCTACGCCTTTTCAAAATTTGCGGGTGGGCCCAAGGCACATGAACGACTGTATTGAAAAGTCAAAAGCAGTTGGTCGGTGGGGCCCGGTCCCTGGCCGCCCGGGGCTCCTGCGGGTACGGAGGCCCGCTCCGCCAGTTTTCATATTTTATGGGGGAGCATAATAGCTCATGAATAGCTGCTTCTATAAAGACATATGGCTAAGTCGCAGAAATGTAAAGGCGCACCAGTAAAGGTTGAACTTTGAACCCTGAACTTTGAACTCTTGAAGAGGACCCTTTTATTCCGGCACCAACTTTCCCTCTGGTGTAACCCGGTATAAACGTCCGCCCCAGGTGACCCGGTCGCCCAGGAAGCTTAACAACCAAATAAGTCCGGACAGCAGGTCTTTCAAGGGCAGCAAGAGGAAAAAGGGCCAGGGGAGGCTGCCTTGCAGCCCCCGGCGCTCGGAAAAGGCAGCCAGGACCAGCCTTACCGCCAGGGTGGCCCCCAACAGGCCCCAGGCCCAGGTAGTCCCGCCTGCAGCCAGGAAGAGGGCGAGGCCGTAGATCAGGGCGTGGGTGATGCCGTAAGCAAAGTAGCCCAGGGGGCGGCAGACCCGGTAAGTCCGGGCCCAGCGCAGTTGATGTTCGAGGTATTCCTTGAATCCCAACCGGGGGGTTTGAGTTTCCACCACATAAGGGAGCAGGCGGACCCGGAAGCCTGCCTGGGCTACCCGCCAACCCAACTGGTAGTCATCGGCGAGAAAATCCGCCAGCGCGGCAAAGCCCCCGATGGCGGCCAGGGCCTGGCGGGACAACCCCATGGCGGCCCCCAGCGCAAAGCGGATGCCTTCCACATAAAAGGCCGTGGCCACCGACGGGATAAAATCTCCGCTGATGGTTAGGGCCTCCAGACCCGCACCCAGGGTCGCAGCCGGGCCGGCCCGGTAGGGACAGGAGACCAGCCCTACTTCCGGCTCCTGGAACGCGGCTGCGATCTGCGTGAGGAAATCCGGCCCCACTTTCACGTCCGCGTCGGCGATCACCAGCAAGTCGTAAAGCGCATGGGGCTCCATCTGCCGCAGCTTGCTCACCTTGGGGTTCAGGCCCAGGTCTGCCGGGCAGGTGATGATTTCCGCCTGTGCCTGGGGAAAGGAAAGCTGTAATTCCTGGAGAAGCGGCAACAGGGGATCATGCGGATGCTTCACCCCGAAGATCACCTGATAAGGATGATAATCCTGAGACA
>JAKAGH010000162.1 GCA_021817645.1 Deltaproteobacteria bacterium | reverse complement strand
CTTAATCGACTGCTCCTCCCCCTTGGTCCAGGGCAGACGCAGGGCCCCGGCCAATAGCCCGGCCCGGCTCAGGCGGTGGCGGCCCACCATGACGTTTTCCAGTACGGTCATGTGGTCGAAGAGCTGCACCAACTGGAAGGTGCGGGCGATGCCCAGCGCGGCCACCTGATGGGGCGGCCGGCCCTGAATTTCCTGGCCCTGGAAGATGACCTGGCCGGATTGGGGGGAGAGAAAACCGGTGATCAGGTTGAAGAGGGTGGTTTTCCCCGCGCCGTTGGGGCCGATGACCGCGTGCACCGTGCCCGGGGCCACGGCAAAGCTGACCTGATCCAGGGCCTGGAGGCCCCCGAAGGCCAGACTGATGTTTTGCAGTTCTAAAATATGCATAGCCAAAAGATTCACCACGGAGACACAGAGGACACAGAGTTACAAAGAGAAAATATTTCTGCTTTGGCGTTTCCCGCCAGAGCAGAAAAAATTGTCTTCTCTGTAAAACTCTGTGCTCCCTGTGCCTCTGTGGTTAAGCAATTGTCCCACCCTCTTTCTTATACCGCCGGAATTCCCACAGGTCCATAATCCCCCGGACCAGGCCCCGGGGCAGGAAGATCATGACCACCATGAGGATGGCCCCGAAGATGATCACTTCGTAGTCATGGAACATGGTGAGAATCTCGGGGAGCACGGTGAGGACCGCCGCGCCCAAGAGCGAGCCCCAGATGCTGGCCATGCCCCCCAGGACCACCATGGTCACCAGTTTGATGGAAAACATGAAGCCGAAGGAGGCCGGGGCGATGAAGTTGAGGGTATGGGCATAGAAGCTCCCTGCCAGGGAGGCATAGAGCGCGCTCCAGACGAAGATCATCAGCTTCAACCTGGCGGTGTTCACTCCCAGGGATTCGGCCGCGGCCTCCCCTTCATGCAAGGCCCGAAGCGCCCGGCCCGTGCGGGAGTCCACCAGGTTGGCGCTTAAGGCCAGGATGCCGCCCAAGACCGGCCAGATCAACAGATAGAGGCGTTTGGGGGTGTCGAGCTTGAACCCGAAGATGGAGAGCGCCGGGATGCCCGCCAGGCCGGAAGGGCCGCCGGTCAGACCCTGGGCCTCATTCAGGAAGATATAGACGATGATGCCGAAGCCCAGAGTGGCCATGGCCAGGTAATAGCCCCGGAGCTTCAGGGCCGGCACGCCGATGAGGACCGCGGTGATGCCGCAGATCACCAGCCCGGCCAGCAGCGCCAGCCAGGGATTGACCCCGCAAGTGGCGGTAAGAATACCCGAGGTGTATGCCCCCAGCCCGAAGAACGCGGCGTGGCCCAGGGAGATCTGGCCCGCATAGCCCAGGAGCAGGTTGAGGCCCACCACCAGCAGAGCGTGGATACCGATGAAGTTGATCAGGGTTAAATAATAGTCGTTGTCCACCACCCCGGCCAGCAGCAGGACTGTGGCGCCAAAAATGACCCAGGGGTTGAAAAGGCGGGAGAGATTCACGACCCGCCCTTAATCAGGCCCTGGGGCCGGAGAAAGAGGACAACCAGCAGGATGAAGAAAGCCACCGCGTCCCGGTAGCCGGAGGAGATCAGGCCGGTGGCCAGGGATTCCGCCACCCCCAGGATGAGGCCCCCCAGAACCCCCCCGAAACTGCTGCTGAGGCCCCCCAGGATGGCGGCGCAGAAACCTTTGAGCCCCACCATGGTGCCCATGTCATAGACCCCCAGGGTCAAAGGCGCGATGAGAATGCCCGCGGCTGCGCCCAAGCCGGCGCTGAGGGCAAAAGAGAGCTGCACCATGCGCCCCTGGGAGATGCCCACCAGGCGGGCGGCCCGGGGATTGTAGGCGCAGGCCCGCATGGCCTTGCCCACCAGGGTGAGGCGGAAGAAGGCCTCCAGGGCCAGGAGCACCACCGCGGTGAGGCCCAGGACCCAAAGGTTCTGGGGCAGCAAGGTGGCCCCCCCCAGATGGAAAGGCGTTTCCCCGGAGAAAGAGGGGAAACTGTAAGCCTCTTTGCCCCAAAGGAGCATGGCCACCCCTTTGAAGAAGACCCCGCCGCCCACGGTGATGATGATCAGGACGATAGCACTGGGGTCCTTAACCGGCCGCAGGGCCAGGCGCTCAAAAAGGATGCCCACCAGGGTCACCAGGGCCACCCCTCCCAGGAAAGCCACGGGCAGAGAAGGGTAGACCTGATAAATGCTGATGGCGCACATGGCCCCCAGCATCACCATCTCGCCCTGGGCAAAGTTGATGATGGTGGTGGCGTGATAAATGATGACAAAGCCCAGGGCCACGAGGGCGTAGATGGCGCCGTTGGTGAGGCCGGAGATCAGATATTGCAGGAGAGAGGCTAGTTCCAAGATAGTTTTCTGTTTTCCGTTTTCTGTTTTCTGTTCCTAACGAAGTTCACCCTGCCGGTTTCCGGGGTGAGTCTGCATCCGGAAAATAACAGGCTCACCGCCGGAACAGGAAACAGAAAATCGAAAACCATCAATCGATCAGTTTGAAATGACCCTTCTCGATCTTCACCATGACGAAGGCTGCGGGTGTCAGGCCGTTGTGGTCTGCCGGGGTCATGTTGAAGACGCCGCTGACGCCCACATAGTTCTTGACGCCTTCCAGGGCTGTGCGGATCTTCGCCTTGTCCTTACCGGCCTGATCCAGGGCCTGGGTCAACATTTTCATGGCGTCGTAGGCATAGCCCCCGAAGCTGGAGACCGGGGCCCCCTTGAATTTGGCCTGATACTTATCCGCATATTCCTTGCAGACGGCCTTCTGGGGGTCGGTGTCAGGAAGCTGCGCAAAAACCGCGAGTTTGCCCGCGGGCAGAATGATGCCGTCACCCGCATCCCCCGCCAGTTCGATGAACTTTTGGGACGCGGCGCCGTGGCTCTGGATCAAGGGGATGGTAAACCCCAACTGCTTCATGTTCTTGGCCACCAGGGCCGGGGCCGGCCCGACGCCCCAGCAGATCACCGCCTGGGCCGGGAGGCTGCGAATCTTGGTGAGCTGCGGGGTCATATCGGTGTCCTTATCCGCGAAGACTTCCTGGCCCACAATTTCCATGCCGTATTGGGGGGCCTGGGCCAGCAGTTGCGCCTTGCCCGCCACCCCAAAAGCGGAGGACACCGTGATCAGGGCCACCTTGGAAATGCCGTTTTTCTTGCAGTATTGGTAAATCCGTTCCACCGCCATCTGGTCCGTCTGGGCGGTCTTGAAGGTCCAGAAGCGGTCCTTGACCGGCATGGTGATACCCGCGGCCGCGGCGCAGGAGATCAGGGGCATCTGGGCCTTTTGGGTAATCTCCAACACCGTCATGGAGGCCGGAGTGATACTGGGGCCGATGATGGCGACGGCACCGTCCTTGGTGATCAATTTTTCGGCATGGAGGCGGGCCTTGGTGACATCGCCCTCATCATCGTAGATCACCGCTTTCAGGGGATGGCCCTTGATGCCGCCGGCCGCGTTGATGGCCTCAACCAGCATTTCCATGGTGTTGCGCTCCGGCTCCCCCAGATAGGAGGCCGGGCCGGTGATGGAGAAAATGCCGCCCACCACATAGGGTTCCGTTCCCGGGCCCTTGGCGCAGCCGGCCGTAAACAGCATGACACCCAGTAAGAAAACCAAGATTGCCGCAATCGCTCTGCTTCGCATCCTTTCCTCCCTGGCCTGATATTGCGCCGCAAAATAATATTGCTTAACCCGGACAATCCGGGTTTTAAGCCCTTTCCTGGTGGCGGGAGGGGCAGTGTAACTAGACGCAGGCTTTTGGAACATGCGCCAACGCTATCCCCTGCCTCCAGGCAGTTTGCTAGAGCCGGTAAACCTCTTCACCCTTATAGATATGGATGCCCTCTTTTTGGAGAATGGTGATGGCATCGTCCAGGTTGTCAAAACGAAAGATGATGACGGCGTTCATGCCGCTGTGCTGCACAAAAGCGTACATGTATTCCACGTTGATGCCGGCCTGGGCCAGGATCTGGAGGACCAGCCCCAGGCCGCCGGGACGGTCGGGGACCTCCACGGCCACCACTTCGGTCTTGCCGACGGTGAAGCCTTTTTGTTTCAAGAGTTCCCGGGCCTTATCGTATTGGTCCACGATCAGTCTGAGGATCCCGAAATCGGTGGTGTCGGCCAGGGACAGGGCCCGGATATTGATGCCCCCTTCCCCCAGGACCCGGGTGACTTCGGCCAACCGGCCCGCCTTGTTTTCCAGAAAAACCGAGATTTGCTCAACCTTCATGGGGTCCCCCCCTCAGTAGTCAGTAGTCAGTGGCCAGTGATCAGTGGCCAGTAATAAACCGATATTTTCCAATGCAGCTTTCACTTGTTATTTATTGATGCAGCCAGAAATCCGCAGTTCATTTAGCCTGAGGCTGCGCCTGCTTCCCTTGAGCCAGATATTTCATCTGAATATTTTTGGCGATCAGCACGTCGAGCTGCGGCCGGGGCGGCAAAGCTTTCTTCATCTCCGCGACGATGAAATTGAGATCGTTGGATTTGGCGGTCAGTTCCTTGGCTTTTTGATCGAAAGTGATTAAATAGCTTTTCAAATCCGCCACGTCCTTTTTGCTGGAGACCGGGCCATGTCCGGGGATAATTTTCGCCACGTCCATGGCCATGATGGCGTCCAGAACCTTGCCCCAGCCCTCAATGTTGGCTTCCCCGAGAAAGGGATGGAACGCGGTGAAAAGAGTGTCTCCGGCGAACAACACCTTTTCTTGAGGCAGGTAAACCAAGACGCTGCCGGAGGTGTGGCCCGGACCGAGGAAGATGATTTCGACCTGATTATTCCCTAAATCCAGGGTTAGACGTTCTTTGAACGTGAGGGTGGGATAGGCCAGCTTGGTGCCTTGCAGATCTTGATCGGAGAGGCCGCTCTGCTTGGCGAATTGCAGCATGCCCCCACCGGCTTTTTGCATGTTCGCTTTGTCATTTTCCTGGGAAATGATGATCGCACCGAGTTTGGCAAATTCGGAGTTCCCCAGGCTATGATCCAGGTGGTAGTGAGTATTGATCAGAAATTTAACGGGTTTCTTAGAGACCTTCCGGATGTCTTTAATGAACCGCCTGGCTTCCCGGGCGGACATCAAGGAATCCACGGCCACCAGATAGCCTTTGCCGATAATGATGCCGGCATTGGCGCCAAAACTGTTTTGCGCGGCCGCGCCTTTAACGTCCGCATAGGAGTAAACGGAATCGGTAATCTTGGTCAAGCCGCCGTCAGCGTAAACCGCGTGCTGGCAGAAGAGAAGGAAGAGGAGCGCGAGAGCAAGAACGGGTAATTTCTTCAAATTGTCTCTCCTGAACAAAATTACTAACTTAGCTTATTCAACCGGCAATCCGCACAGGCTGGAAAGCCTGTGCTACCGCTCGGAACTCTTCAGACCAGAGGTATTCAGGTCCCCCTTTTCTCAAGGGGGATTTAGGGGGATTATGAACGCGCCGGTAATCCCCCTCCCCCCCCTTTAGAAAAGGGGGGTAATGATTTTTGCCCGTTCCGGGTTGTTCTTGGGAGAAAACATGGAATCCCAATCAGCCTGGTCCGCAAGACGTTTCCAAGCTCACCTTGGTAAACGAGCCGTCCATGAACCTTTTGGCTCACCCAAAATCATGAAAACCTAGGTGGCGCAGGCTTTCCAGCCTGCGCATTAAGACTTCCAGAGCTGGTTGTGAGCCCTCTTTTCACTGCCCCCTGATCCCTGACCACTACATCTTCCGCTTGTCAATGACCCGCTGGGCTTTGCCTTCACTCCGGGGGATGGTCCGGGGCTCCACCAGCTTCACCTTGACGGAGACGGTGAAATAGTCCTTGATCTGCCGCTGGATGCTCTTGGCCAGGGCCTCCATCTTCTTGACCTCATCGGAGAACATTCCTTCGTCCACTTCCACGCGCACTTCCAGGGTATCCAGCTGCCCTTCCCGGTCGACGATAAGTTGATAGTGGGGCGCCACGCCCGGGGTCTCCACCAGCACGGACTCGATCTGGGAGGGGAAGACATTCACGCCGCGGATGATGAGCATGTCGTCGGAGCGGCCCCGGATGCGATGCATGCGGGCGATGGTGCGGCCGCAGGTGCAGGGGGTGTAATCCAGGGAGGTGACGTCCCGGGTGCGGTAACGCAACAGGGGAAAGGCCTCCTTGGTGAGCGGGGTGATGACCAGTTCCCCGGTTTCGCCGGGGGCCACGGGCTCCAGGGTCTGGGGATTGATGATCTCCGGGAGAAAATGGTCTTCAAACAGGTGTAGGCCCTTCTTGGCTTCGATGCACTCCACCGCCACGCCGGGGCCGATGATTTCGGATAGGCCGTAGATGTCCAGGGCGTCCAGGGAAAGACGGTTTTCGATCTCCTGGCGCATGGCTTCGCTCCAGGGCTCGGCTCCAAAGATTCCCACCCGCAGCTTGGTGTCTTTGAAGTGCACTCCCATTTCCTGGGCCACTTCGGCCAGGTAGAGGGCGAAGGATGGGGTGCAGCAGATGACGGTGGGACCGAAGTCCTGGATGAGCATGACCTGGCGGCGGGTCTGGCCTCCGGACACCGGTATGACCGCGGCTCCCAGGCGCTCGGCGCCGTAATGGAAGCCCAGGCCGCCGGTGAAGAGGCCGTAGCCGTAGCCGATATGGATAATGTCCCCCCGGTGCGCGCCCGCGCAGGCGATGGTCCGGGCCATCAGCTCCGCCCAGGTGTCCAGGTCCCGCTGGGTGTAGGCCACGGGGGTGGGCTTGCCGGTGGTGCCGGAAGAGGCGTGGAGACGGACAATCTGGTCCATGGGCGCGGCGAAGAGGCCGAAGGGGTAATTGTCCCGGATGTCCTGCTTGGTGGTAAAAGGCAGCCGCTGCAGATCGTCCAGTGTGCGGATGTCCTCGGGTTTCACCCCGGCTTCATCCAGGCGGCGGCGGTAGAAAGGCACCAGGTGATAGACCCGTTCCACGATGGCCTGCAAACGCTGGAGCTGCAGGGCCCGGAGGTCCTCCCGGGGCATGGTTTCGTGTTCAATATCGCGGATCATGAAATCCTAATTACCTCCTGAAGGCGATTCGAACAAATTATCACAAATTCGCTTCCGGGGTCAATGGGAATCAGCAGATGGGAGGGGCAGGTTACAGCCGGGAGATTACCCTTGGGGGAGAGGGCGGTTTGGTCCAGAAAATCGCAATATTTTGGCAGAATCTGCTGGAAACGGTTGATGCCAAATCAACAAGCAAAGGCTGAGAGGGAGGTTC
>JAKAGH010000161.1 GCA_021817645.1 Deltaproteobacteria bacterium | reverse complement strand
CCCAGCACTGGAAACTTGCTGATGGCGTTGCGATGGGTATCGGACAGCAGCCCGGCGATGGCAAAGGTCTGGCCGTCTTTGAGCTCGATATGGGTGGCAGTGCGTCTCACCCGCAGACCCGGCACCTGGAAGCCGGAGACGACTACCGGGGCGGTGCTGAAATCCAGTTCGGAGACCTCGGGCGCCACTTTGAGGGCAATCTTGCCCCCATCCAGCACCGTGGGGGTAAAGACCAGACCCACCCCGAACTTCTTCCAGTCGATGGTTATTACTGAGCCACCGGCGCCGGGCTGCGGCACGGGCACGGGGAATTCCCCACCCGCCAGGAAGGAGGCTTCCTGGCCGCTGGTAGCCACCAGATTCGGCTCTGCTAAAAGCCGGCCCAACCCTTGGCTCTTCAGGGCATTGAAAAAGGCGGTCCAGACCCAGGTGCCGGTGGTGAAGCCCGCCATGGCGTTGACTGCAGTAGAAACATTTTGGTCGAGGGTGATGGACGAGAAGCCCCGGGTAAAGGAATTGAGACCGGTAAGCTTGTTCAACATACTGACGACGAAGTTGCCTTGGTGGTCGGTGGTAAAGAAGTTGACGCCGATTTGCCGCCCCAGATCGCGTTGGATCTCGGCGACCCGCACTTCCACCATCACCTGCTGCACGCCGCCCACATGCATGAGATTAATGACCTTGACCTCTCTGTATTTTCCTTCGGTCATGCCTCTGGATGAAGGAGGTAAACTCCCGCCGCCAGGCGCCATCGTGGGCGGCTGGCCTTGCATGCCCTTCACCTCCGAGGTTTCCACTCCCAGTTCCCGGAGAAAACCGGCGGCCAGGTCCAGGGCCGTTTGCTGGGCCACAGCGCTGGAAACCTCTCCGGAGAGCACCACGGAATTTCCAGCCGATTCAACTCCAATCTTTTCCTGGGGCAAAATCTTGTGGAGCTTCTCTTTCAAAAGAGAGACATTCATTTCCACCATCACCTGTGTGGAAGTAAAACGATTGCGGCCCCAAAGGGTGATGTTGGTGACGCCGGGGCCCATGCCGTTGATATAGAGCTCCCGGTCGGAGATGACCACGATGTCCGCAATCTCGGGGCTGGCCACGGAAATGCGGGTGACGGGGAAGGGAGTCTTAAGCACCTTGGAACTCCCCACCTGCAGGCGTAATACTTGTTTAATCTCCTGGTCCCGCACCCCTTGCAGCAGGTCAACGCCGTAGGCCGGTTCCCCCCCGGCCCAGAGGCACAAAACCATACCCAGGAGAACCCCCCCCCATAACCTGGCTGTGGCTGATTTCCACTCCAGGCCGGTTCTCTTAGTCATCTTGGCATTACCTCAAATTTATTTCTAGACGTTTCGGTTTTTCTGGAAAACAACTTTAAAAAATCTCTTGCCATTTTAATTTTAGTAATCAAGGGATGTCAAATGATTAATCAATCCCAATTAAAATTGTTTAAACCAGCTTTGATATTTTTATTCTCAATTTTAGAAATCAGACGACAGTTGCCAAGATGCCATTCCGTGATGACGGGTTCCTCTATTGGCATATCGTCCTTTCTTTTGATCCCCTGTCTGGATGAGACAAGAGACGATAAATTGAGAGCCCCGCTCCGAATAGTGGGCTTAAAAATGACAGTCGGCTGGGGATATTCTCCTTTATTTGGGAAGAAATGACATAAATTAGGGCAAGCATAAATTCTGCAGCAATGGTTCCCTGATACGGCGCGCGCTTGATGCAAGAACGAAGAAGTTGTTTGCCTGCCGGTTCTGACCGCGTGCCGGCGTTGATCGCCGCCTGGCCCAGGACCTGATGTGGTCTTGCTTTTCCGGATCATAATAGCATCCATCAATATTGGTGATGGTGGTGGTCTTACCTGCTATCTCTTACCCGGGGGCGGCCGGTTTTATAATCAATAATAAATTCAATAAATTATAAAATTAGAGAATCCCGATGAAGATATTTCTATCCGACTTGAGGGTTATACAAGATTCGAGCCAAAGGGCCGGGGCGGCGGGGAATTGGTTCCTATCCCGGTGAGAGATAGATTTTTAGTGCCTCAACGGCTGAACATAGGGCTGACTGCTGATCTCCCGGATTTTAATTTGGGGCTGGACCTAGCCAGAAAATTGTCAAGAAAATTGACCCTAGTCAGATTTCCGACACTTTTTAATACTTCCAGCCGTGCCAATAAAGCACCGCCATGCCCAGAGCCATGGCGGTTGCATAAGGAATTTTCTGTTTGGGAAGATGCTCTCCGGGGGTCTCCAGATTGGGGAGGTAGCGGCCCCACAGTCTATTCAGGTAAATCCAGCCCCGTTGCAGCTGCGACCACAAGAGCCCGCGCCATCCCAGGACCAGAAGGATTAAAAGGCCCCCGCAGATACCCATGTAAACGAACAGAAAAAAGGTGTTTTGCGGACCCAGCCAGGCCCCCAGGGAAGCCAAGGCTTTGACGTCGCCCGCACCCATACCCTGCAGCAGATAAGGCAGGATCAGGAGGCCGAAACCCAGAGCCAGACCCAGGAATCCGGACCAGAGTCCGCCCCAGCCGTGAAAACCCAGCTGAAAGCCCAAGCCGGCCATGGCGGTCCCCAAGGTCAGATAGTTGGGAATGCGCTGCGTCCTGATATCCCCCCAGGCCATCCAGATGGAGAGCAACAGCGGCAGCAGCAAAGAATTATTCCGGCCCAGCCAATGGACAAAATCGGTAAAGGTCACGCAAAACCTCCAGAAGAAGCGAGTGGCAGACCCCAGACGGGATTTTGACGCGGGTGAGGCGGCCACCATACTGGACAACTTATCGGCATTTCCGGATTCTTCTTGATTGACGGCTGCCGGTCCCGGACCCTGGCGGTCAGGTGGGTCTCTGCCGCCAAGGCCACGGATCTACCGGCAAGGGAGGTGAGGCAAAGAGGCTTGGCTCAGGACTTCGGGGCGAGGCGGTCCCGGCCCTGGACGTCGCAGACCATGACGATCAAGTCGCTGTTGTGGCCGTTTAGGTCTTTGACCAGGTCTTCAAAGACCGCCTTCACCGAGAACCCGGCGCGTTTGAAGACCTTTAGGGCGCCTTGGGCTTGCAGGTGGATCTCCGCGATCAGCTTTTCCAGGCCGAATTCCCCCGCCAGTTCCACCAGTTCGTTGATGAGAAGGCTGCCCAGACCCTTATTCTGATAATCTTTGGCCACCACCACCCGCACATTTCCCAGATGGCGTTTCCACCCCACTTTGCGCATGTGTAAAGTGGCGTCCCCCACAATGCGCCCCTGGGCTTCGGCCAGCAAGGGAAAAACCCGGGAAGAATCGATATGGTTCACCCAATGATCGATCACCGCCGGGTTCCGCACATCGCTGCGCAGAAAGAGGAGGTCTTTTTCATCGAGGCCCTGGAAGAAAGCCAGCATCTTTTCCCGGTCCTCTTGCACCATGGGCCGTAGAATCACCCGGGTGCCGTCTTTGAGCACCCCTTCTTTGGAATAAGGCGCCATCTTGCCCCCCTAGTAGGATGTAGCAGTTAGCAGTCAGCCTCCAGACCAGGTCAGTATGCGGATCAAAGATCTGTCCTTTTCAAACCCCCTGGGCCAGCCTTTCCGCCAGGAAAGGGGGCAGGCCCGCGTCCAAAATGCGGCGCTGGGCCCCGGGAATATCATAAGGCACGGACTTGAAATGGATGGAAAAATCCTCGCCGTCGAAAATGGCGTACGCGGCCTCCGGGTTGCCGTCCCGGGGCTGGCCCACGCTGCCGGGATTGATCAGGTAATCCCCCTCGGGGGCTAACTTCAGTTTCGGCCGGACGATTTCCCGCAGGGCCACCGTCCCCCGGATATCCCGGTACCACAAGGCCCGGCGGTGGGTATGCCCGAAAAAACAGACTTTGAGGGAACCCTGTTTTTTCATCTGGGCGAAGACGCGTTTTCCTTGAAAGTGATAGGAAATATAAGTGTCAGTGCTGGTGGGAGTGCCGTGGCAGGCCAGAAAACGCCCCCCCAGCTCCTGGGTCAGGGGCATGGCTTCCAGGAATTTCAGCAATCCGGGGTGGATTTTCTCCCGGGACCACATCAGGGCCTGATAGGCAATGATATTGAAGTTCTGGGCCCGCTCCGGCTCCAACAGGGCCAGATCATGGTTGCCGGCCAGGTTAATGAATTTTTGGCCTTGGAGCAGCTCCACGCACTCATTGGGACTGGCGTTATAGCCCACCACGTCGCCCAGGTTGAGGACGGCATCCACCTCCTCCCGGCGGATGGCCGCGAGCACACTTTCCAGGGCCTCTAAATTACTGTGGATATCGGAAATGATGGCCAGACGCATTTTGAAAACCGGTTTTCTGTTTTCTGTTTACTGTTTTCTGTAAGAAACAGTATTCAGCTTCTGGTTCTCGCTAAAAAGAAAAGCTTCCTTGTTTTCCCCATTCTTTTATATCATGGGAATGAACCATTCGGGCTCATTGGAAGAATTTAACAGAAAACAGAAAACAGAAAACCATCTTTTTCCCGCCTTCCTTGACATTTCCCGGGATTCTGGTTACGTTTGCCCCACCTTATCATGGAACCCGGTTATTTAGTAGAATTCTTCGACCAGAGGCGCATCCTCTGCGGCATCGTCCTGGAGCTGAAAGGGGAACGCTTACACGTCCTGGCCCAAACCAACCGGGAGATGACCCTGGCCAGGAAGCGGGTGCTCCATGCCAGCCCCAGCCGCCTTTCCCCCCAACTCCCCCGCCAGCAGCTGCTGGATCACCTGGAGGAAACCGCGCGCCGCCGGGAAGCCCTGAGAGCCTCAATTCAGCTGGAAGAGTTGTGGGAGCTACTGGCCCAGGAGGACCAGGCCCTGGCTGCCCCGGAGATGGCCGGTCTATGGTTTGGCGGGGAGGCCACCGCGGATCAGGAGGCGGCCCTGGGGCGGGCCTTGTTGGAGGATCGCTTCCTCTTCAAATATAGAGAGGAACTCTGGGTTCCCAACCCCCCGGAGACGGTGGCGGGTCTCAAGGAGCAGTGGCAGCGTGAACAGGAACGTCTGGAGGAAATGGAGGCCGCGGCCGCCTGGCTCCGGGCCGTCTGGGACGGGGAAAAGGCTCCGGAACCCAAGGGCAAGGCGCATCTGCTGGAGCTGTTGCGCCGGATGGCCGTATTCGGGTCTGAGGACTCAGACTACGCCCAGGGTAAGGCTTATCTGGAGAAGGCCCGCCTCGCTGCGGCGGATGCTCCTTTTCTCCTGCTGGTGCGCCTGGGGGTCTTCCATGAAGACGAAAATCTCGACCTGCACCGCCTGGAGGTGCCCCGGGAATTCGCCCCGGAAGCCCGGAGCCAGGCCGTAAACCTCGGCCACCAGCCCGGGCCGGACCCTTATGCCTCCCAGCGCCTGGACTTAACGGCTCTGGCCTGCCTGACCATCGACGGGGAGCGCACCCGGGACTTCGACGACGCCCTCAGCCTGGAAGAAACCGCGTCAGGCTGGCGTCTGGGGGTGCATATCGCCGATGTCTCCTCTCTGGTCCAGCCCCACACGCTTCTGGACCTGGAGGCCCAGGAGCGGGCCACCTCCATCTACCTGCCGGAACACCGTCTGCCCATGCTCCCGGAGGAGATCTCGGAAGATATCCTTAGCCTCCTGGCCGAAAAGGAACGTCCGGCCTTGAGCTTTCTGATCGACCTCAGCCAGGAAGCGGAGATCCTCGACTGGGAAATCCGTCCCAGCCTGATTAAGGTGCAACAGCGGCTGACCTACCAGGAGGTGGACGGGCTTATATCCCAGGACCCGCGGCTTCACACCCTTTCCCGGTTGACCACCCTTCTCAAGGAACGCCGTCTGGCCCGGGGAGGCTATGAGCTGAAGCTGCCCGAGGTGTGGGTGGCTTTTACCTCCCAAGGGGAGATGCAGGTAACCGTGGAAGACCAGGAGACTCCGGCCCGCTCGCTGGTGGCCGAGGCCATGGTCCTGGCCAACTGGCTGGCGGCCCGGTTCCTGGCGGTGCAAAAAGTGCCCACGATTTTCCGCAGCCAGCCCGAACCCCGGGAACCCATCAACCGGGAGGAGCCCAAGGGCCTCCTGGAACTCTACCGGGACCGGCGCCGCTTGAGCCGGGTGGTCATGGATCTTTCCCCCCAGCCCCATTGGGGCCTGGGACTGGAGCAATATACCCTGGCCACTTCCCCCATCCGCCGGTACCTGGACCTGGTGACCCACCGGCAGCTGCTGGCGCATCTCTGCTCAGCCCCCTTGCCCTATAATCACGAAGAACTGGGGCAGATTCTCAGCATCATCGAACCGGCCATGAGACGGGCCGGCCTTCTCAAGACCCGGCGGCTGCGCTATTGGTTGCTGAAATACCTGGCCTCCCGGCTGGGGCAGAAAAAAGAGGCCCTGGTCCTGGAAGCCTTGCCTCACCGCTACCGCCTGCTCTTTCCCGATATCCTTCTGGAAGTCTTCCTGCCCGCGCCCGCCTCCCTGAAGCTTAACCCCGGAGACCTGGTCCTGGTGCGCCTGGATCGGGTGCTGCCCCGGGAGGATCAGATCAAGGTCTCACTGGCGTAGGATGCATCTCACGCAAAGACGCCGAGGCCCAAAGGAAAGACGCAAGAATTAATAACCGTGTATGGTTGCGGCTGCGGGTTTTCCCCAACCGATGGAAATGTCAGTAGTCATCTGTTGCCGGATTCCGGAGTCCAGCTTTTTGGCTCATGATTACTTGTGGGGAAATTCTCACCTGATTTCGGGGATTCGCCCTCGTTTGAGAGTTGACTGCGCATTATTCCCCGCTGTTTTGCGGATAGTCATCTTAATCTTTCCAGTACCTTGTTGATGTAGTTATAAAGTTCCTCCATTTCCTGACCCGAAATCTTTTTCTCGGGAAATGGGGGCATGACGGCTTGGGAACCGTCCGTTCGCTGGGGGTTGCGGTTATATGCAAGAAAGGCAGGAAAATTTGCTAACTGGGGGGAGCCGATAATGGGCAGTCTGGGGTTAAGAATGTTGCCCCCATAAGGGTGGCAGGCTCCGCAATTGGTATGGTAAATTTTGGCCCCGATGGTGGGCACCTCGGAAGGGGGGGAACAGGTGCCGCTCAGAACGAGTTGTCCGCCGTAATATCCCAAGCCAATTACCGCCAGGAAGCAAAGGGTGTAAAGGGACAAATGTCTCTGGGCGCCCGCCGCGGCTTTTCTGCCCCAAGTAACCGCCATAACCAGGAAAATCAGGAGCACCCCGGTTAGGATGAGCTTAATTTTGATGTAAAACAGCCAGGCGCCC
>JAKAGH010000160.1 GCA_021817645.1 Deltaproteobacteria bacterium | reverse complement strand
TCAAGTCGTTTAAACTCTCCAGGTGTTGAATATTGAAAGCGCAGATGACATTGAGGCCCGCCGCGACAATCTCCTGGATATCCTGGTAGCGTTTGCGGTTGCGGCACAGCGGCACGTTGGTGTGGGCCACTTCGTCCACCATGGCAATTTCCGGACGCCGGGCCAGGACCGCGTCCAGGTCCATTTCTTCCACTATGATGCCCCGGTATTCAAATTGTTTCCGGGGGATGACCTCCAGGCCCGCGATCAATTCCGCGGTCTCGGCCCGGCCATGGGTTTCGATATAGGCCAGGACCACGTCCACGCCCCGCTGCTTCATGGCGTGGGCCTCTTTGAGCATGCGCACGGTTTTGCCCACACCCGCGGCAAAGCCCAGGTAGATCTTGAGCCGCCCGCGCTTGGCGCGTTCCAAGAGGTTGAGAAAATCCTGGGCCCGGCTGGTCTCGGCGTCCATTGAGTTCAAGGTTTAAAGCTCAAAGTTCAAAGTTAAGAGCGGTAGCACAGGCTTTCCAGCCTGTGCGGATTACCCAGGCAAGCGAGGATGTGCGCCATAGGGTTTTTCATTTATTCTTGTTCTCAAGCCAATCATTGGGCGCGTCTTGCCCGCCCCAAAATGGTGCGTGAAACACACCCTACATTTCTTCTTCTCGTTCCCAAGTTGCACTTGGTAACGCATATATTTGCCAAGCTGTGCTTGGCGGGTACATGCTTCAAATTAATCGTTAGGCGCGTCTTATGCGCCCTGGATGGTGCGTGAGACGCACCCTACATTATTTCTCGTTCACATGCTTAGCTCGGGAACGAGAAAATCCATCATCCGCCGTCACTGCTTCCTGCTCACTTAATGGGGCCGTCCAAAATGCCGGTCCAGGGCCAGGTTCAAGAGCAGCACATTCACCCGGGGCTCCCCTAAAAAGCCCAGGTCCCGGCCTTGGAGATAATCGTGGATCACCGCATCGATCCTTTCCGGGGCGACCTGCCGGGCCGCGGCCACCCGGGGCAACTGCCACTGCACCCCTGCGAGGGAAAGATGGGGGTCCAGGCCGCTCGCGGATGCGGTGAGCAGTTCCGCCGGAATCGGCGCGGCAGCCTGCGGATTTTGTTTTTTCAAGGATTCCAAATCACTTATAACACGATCCCGCAATTTCTGGGAAGTGGGGCCATAATTCGAGCCCCCGGAAGCAGTGGCGTCATAGCCTTTTTCTCCGGCCGCGGAAGGCCGGGGATGGAAATACCCGGGCCGGCTGAAGGCCTGGCCGATGAGTTCGGAACCCACCACCTGGCCGCGTTCGTCCTGCACCAGGCTGCCCCCGGCCTTGCCTGGAAAGAGAACCTGCGCCAGGCCGGTCACCAGGAGCGGATAGGCCACACCCGTAAGAATCAAGGTAAATAGGGCGGTCCGGCAGGCGGTAATAAATATTCGCCACATGTTATTCTCCCTGGTCCAAACAGTTCGATGTTCGATGTTTCTGTAGGGTGCGCCCTGCGCACCGGTTAGGTTCTCTTGATAAAGGGGGAATTATGATGATTATCCGGGAGTTGCATAATCCCCCCTGCCCCCCTTTAGAAAAGGGGGGAGATTCTTATAAACCAAATCCCGCCAACAACATATCAATGAGCTTGATGCCCACAAAGGGAGCGATGAGCCCCCCCACGCCATAGATCAACAGCAACCGCCGCAGCAGGACGCCCGCGCCCAGGGGCCGGTAGCGCACCCCCTTCAAGGCCAGGGGGATGAGCAGCACGATGATCAGGGCGTTAAAAATGACCGCGGAGAGGATGGCGCTCTGGGGAGAGGTCAGACCCATGAGATTGAGAGGCGCAATCTCCGGATAAACCGCCACGAACATGGCCGGGAGGATGGCAAAATACTTGGCCACGTCGTTGGCCACGGAAAAGGTGGTCAAGGCCCCCCGGGTCATGAGCAACTGCTTGCCCACTTCCACCACTTCCAGGAGCTTGGTGGGGTTGGAGTCCAGGTCGATCATGTTCCCCGCCTCTTTGGCGGCCTGGGTGCCGGTGTTCATGGCCATGCCCACGTCGGCCTGGGCCAGGGCCGGGGCGTCGTTGGTGCCGTCGCCGGTCATGGCCACCATCTTGCCTTTGGCCTGCTCCTCCTTGATGAGGCGCATTTTGCGCTCCGGCGTGGCTTCGGCCAGGAAATCGTCCACCCCCGCTTCCCGGGCGATGGTGGCCGCGGTGCGGGGATTATCGCCGGTGATCATCACGGTTTTGATGCCCATGGCCCGGAAGCGCAGGAAGCGCTCCTGGATATCCTGTTTGACGATATCCTTGAGGTGGATCACCCCCATGATTCTATTATTTTGCGAGACCACCAGGGGCGTGCCCCCGGCGTCGCCGATGCCATCCAGGATGGAAGCGATGTCCCCGGGAATCTCCCCGCCCTGATCCCGCACATGGGTGATGATGCTGTCCCCCGCGCCCTTGCGGATGCTCTCGCCGCCAACATCACAGCCGCTCATGCGGGTGTGGGCGCTGAAGGGAATGAACTGAGCCCCGGGGGGCTTCAGGTCGGCCTCGGTCAGCCCATAATTCCTTATAACAAACTCAACAATGGACCGGCCTTCGGGGGTTTCATCCGCAAAACTGGCCACGCCCGCGGCCAGAGCTAATTCCGGGGCCGGAATCCCCGGCGCCGGGATCAGCTCCGAGGCCATGCGGGCCCCCAGGGTGATGGTGCCGGTCTTGTCCAGGAGCAGCGTGTCCACGTCGCCCGCGGCCTCCACTGCCCGGCCGCTCATGGCCAGGACATTTTTGCGGATCAACCGGTCCATGCCGGCAATGCCGATGGCGGAGAGCAGCCCCCCGATAGTGGTAGGAATCAGGCACACCAGCAACGCCGCAATCACGGTGGCGGAGAGGCTGACTTTGGAATAAGCCGCCACCGGCACCAGGGTAACGCAGGCGATGAGAAAGATAATGGTCAGGCCCACCAGCAGGATGTGCAGGGCGATCTCATTGGGGGTTTTTTGCCGCACCGCACCTTCCACCAACGCGATCATCTTATCCAGGAAGGAATCTCCGGGGTCGGCGGTAATCCGCACCACAATCCGGTCGGAGAGCACCTTGGTGCCCCCGGTGACCGCGGAGCGATCGCCCCCGGCTTCCCGGATGACCGGTGCGGATTCCCCGGTCACCGCGGATTCGTCCACCGAGGCGATACCTTCGATGACGTCGCCGTCGCCGGGGATGTAGTCTCCGGCCTCCGCCACCACCAGATCTCCCCGGCGGAGCCGGGAGGCCGGGACTTTAACTTCTTTGCCGTCCTCCATTTTGCGGGCCATGATCTCCAGGCGCATCTTCTTCAATTCCGCGGCCTGGGCCTTGCCCCGGCCTTCGGCCACCGCTTCCGCCAGGTTTGCAAAGACCACCGTGAACCAAAGCCAGATACACACCTGCCCGGTGAACCATAAAGATTCCGAGCGGGACGCGGCGAAGAAGTCCCGCAGCCAGAGAATGGAGGTAAGAACCGCGCCCACTTCCACCACGAACATCACCGGGTTTTTGATGACCAGATGGGGCGAGAGCTTTTTCAGGCTGTCCCAGGCCGCAGGACCCAGGATGGCGCGGTTGAACAGGGAAATTTCCTGTCGGGGATGCACAGTCATTTTTTTATCCTTAGAAAAACTTCCCCTGGCGAGCCAGGAATTCTTCCAGCACCGGACCCAGGGACAGGACCGGGAAAAAAGTCAAGGCCCCGACGATGAGGATCACCCCCACCAGGAGGCCCAGAAACAGCCCGCCATTAGTGGGGAAAGTCCCCAGGCTGGGGGGCACGGTCTTCTTGCCCACCATGGCCCCCGCCATGGCCAGCACCGGGATCATCATCCAGAAGCGCCCCGCCAGCATGGCCAGACCCAGGGTGAGGTTCCACCAGGGGGTGTTGGCGTTCAGGCCGGCAAACGCAGAGCCGTTGTTGCCCGCGGCGCTGGAGAAGGCGTAAAGGATTTCGCTCAGGCCGTGGGGCCCCGCATTATTTAAAGATGACAGGGCATAGGGAGCCACCGCGGCCCAGGCTGCGAAGCTCAGGATGATCAGGGGAAAGATCAGCACGTAGAGCATGGCATATTTGATCTCCCGGCTTTCGATCTTTTTCCCCAGGTATTCCGGGGTGCGGCCTACCATCAGGCCGGCGATGAAGACCGCCAGGATGACGAAGACCAGCATGCCGTAGAGCCCCGCGCCCACGCCGCCGAAGATGACCTCGCCCAATTGAATATTTACCAGGGGCACCAAGCCCCCCAGGGGGGTGAAGCTATCGTGCATGGCGTTCACCGCACCGCAGGAGCAATCGGTGGTGACAGTGGCGAAAAGCGAAGAGTTGGCGATGCCGAACCGCGTCTCCTTGCCTTCCAGGTTGCCCGCGCTCTGCTCCACGCCCAGCCCGGCCAGCGCGGCATTGGGCCGGGCCTCGGCCCAATACGTTACTCCCACCCCCACCAGGAAGAGGAGCGCCATGGCGCCGAAAATCACCCAGCCCTCCTTCTGATCCCCGGCCATGCGGCCATAGGTATAGGTCAGGGCCGCGGGGAGCGCAAAAATGAGGATCAT
Organism: Deltaproteobacteria bacterium; assembly: GCA_021817645.1. Lineage (GTDB taxonomy): Bacteria > Desulfobacterota > Desulfobaccia > Desulfobaccales > 0-14-0-80-60-11 > SURF-52. Next base: position 2,668 of record JAKAGH010000160.1, on the reverse strand, counting down.
TTCCAGAAAGTTGGTAATCGGAGTGGGGTTCTCAAAAGGGTGGGCGCTGTTGGCGTTGAAAAAGCCGCCGCCATTGATGCCGAATTCTTTGATGACCTCCTGGGAGGCCACCGGCCCCAGAGGGATGGTCTGGGTCTCGACCTTGACCGCTTCCATCACCGTATTGCCTTTTTCATCCTTTACTTCCTGGCCGCTGGCATCCTTTTTGGTCACCCGGGCGCTGTAAGGATCCATCAGCTTCACGGTTTCATAGGGCTTCAAGTTCTGAATCACCCCCTGGGACACCAGCACCAGGGCTGCGGCCACACAGATGGGCAAGAAGACATAATTGATGGACCTGATCAGGTCGGCCCAAAAGTTGCCGAGGGTGCGCGGGGCTTCTCCGCCTTTGGCAGCCCGGCGGGTGATGCCCCGGGCCAGGGCCAGGGCCACGCCCAGGCCCGCGGCCGCGGAAATGAAGTTATGCCAGGCCAGGGCCGCCATCTGGGAGAAGTAACTCATGGTGCTCTCGCCGCCATAGGCCTGCCAGTTGGTGTTGGTGGTGAAGCTCGCGGCGGTGTTAAAGGCCAGGTCCGGGGGCACCGGTCCCAGCGCCTGGGGGTTGAAAGGGAGAAAATGCTGGAGCCTCAAGATGGCGTAAGTCACCAGCAGTCCCACCAGGCTGAAGAGGAGCAGGGCCAGGGTATATTCCTTCCAGGTCTGCTCCGCTTCCGGGTCCACCCCGCAGAGCCGGAAGCTCCACCGTTCCAGAGGTCCAAAGACCCGGGGCAGAGGCTTCTCCGGGCTCTCGAAGACCCGGTATAAATAGGTCCCCAGGGGCTTGGTCAGCGCTAATATTACCAAGAAGAATATCGATATCTGGAGCCAGCCGTTGATGGTCATGCCGCCTCCTAGAACCGCTCGGGCCACAGCAGGGCGTACACCAGGTACCCCAGCAGCAACAGCGCCATTATGCCTTCGAGGGCATATTCCCAAGTCATATTTTTCTCCTCACAACCTGTCGGCGCCGGCCACATAAGCCCAGGAGACCGCGAAAAATACCAATAAAACGCCTAGCAGAACCAGGTCCAGCATAAATTTCCCTCTTTGATCTCTTTGGTCAGATCATCTTCTCTGTTGATTAGCCCCATTCAACCGTTGGGCCAGGGCCGGGTCCAGTTTTTGGAGAAACAGGCATTCATCCTGGGCGTAACCATAATCACCCTTTTCGAAGTACAGCAGTCCCAGACCATAATGGCCCACGGCATCGTCCGGACTCAGATCCTTCAAGAGTCGATGGGCTTCGTCTATCTGTTTCCAATAAGTAAGGCGCTCATACGCCCTTTTCAACCCCAGATAGGCCGGTTCCAGGTTGGGCTGCAGCAGAATCGCTTGTTTATAAGACTTGGCAGCCTGGAGGTACCGGCCCGCGTTCAGGAACTTCCGGCCCTGATCAAGGAAATCCTGGGCCTGCTCCTGGGCCCAGGCCACTTCCATTACTCCCAGGAAAATCATGGTAAAAAAAATGATCTTAAATATTCTGAGTCTGTTCATGACCTCCCCACCCCTCCAGGCACGGGACATCCCCTTAATATCGAGTTGCAATCAAACAGCCGCGGATTCGTAGGGGAGCATGCAGGTGTGCCCCCTAGACGCACGCAAAAACACAATCCCCCGGTCCCTAAAAATCAATACGATCGTAGAATTAACGCAGTGGTATTTGCGACCGTCAGGGCGGACACGCGGGTCCGCCCCTACAGGATAATTGTCGTTTGATTGCAACTCGGTATAAGAAGCATCATCAAGAGAGGATGCAAGGAAGGGGCCAGACTGGGCCATTTAAATTATCAATTAATTCAGTATGATGAATAATGGGGGGAAGTACCTGTCTTGCAAAATGCAAGATAGGGGGAAACCGTGTCGTTTAAAATGCAGGGATGGCATTAGCCATTTTTTGGTGGCACAGGCTTTCCAACCTGTGCGGGTTTTTCGGCATAGCCTGGAAAGGCTGTGCCACTCACCGGTATCATAGAACCTATTTCAAAACCTGTTTCAGATTGAAACTAGGTTCACAACCAGTAAGATGTCGGGAACGGAGGTTTTAAAGTCCCCCTTTCTAAAGGGGGATTTAGGGGATTATCAGGCGCTTATATAATCCCCCCATCCCCCCTTTAGAAAAGGGGGGATGATTCTCTTACCCCCCCTCTTCATATTTCTTGCGCTTGCGCCAGAGGGTGGAGGGATCGATGCCCAGGACCTGGGCCGCTTCGTCCATGGTGGCCGTCCGGGCCAGGACCCGGAGGATGTGCTCCTTCTCGATCTGCTCCAGGGGATAGTCTCCGCCCAAAACCGGTGCGGCCGCGGCCCGGGCCGCGATGGGCTCCGGCAGGGCCTCGGGCTCAATGATCTGGGCGGGCCAGATGATTACGGCCCGTTCCAGGACGTTGCGCAACTCCCGGATATTCCCGGGCCAGGCATAGGACTCCAGGGCCTTCAGAGCTGCGGCCGACAGCTCCGGGGTGGGCCGCCCCATCTGCCGGGCGGTGAAAGCCAGGAACCTTTTGGCCAGCAAAGGAATGTCCTCCCGGCGTTCTCTTAAGGGGGGCAGGAGAATTTGCACCACGTTGAGGCGAAAGAATAAGTCCTCCCGGAAGCGCCCGGCCCTGACCTCTTCTTCCAGGTGACGGTT
>JAKAGH010000159.1 GCA_021817645.1 Deltaproteobacteria bacterium | reverse complement strand
CGGCGGCGCCAGCTTTCTGATCACCGCCGCGCCCCCCGGCCTGGCCCCAGCCGACCTGGAGGCCGCGGTGCTGGAGACAGTGGAGGCCCTGGCCCCACTCAAAAGCGCCACCCAACCCCAGACGGTCCTGGAGCAGGCCCGCCTCTATCTGGCCTGCCGGGGAGCCATTAAGGCCGGCCAGGAGCTGCAGCGGGAAGAGATGCTGGCCCTGCTCAAGCAACTGGACGAACTCACCATTTCTTCCCATTGCCCCCATGGCCGCCCTTTGTGGCGCCTGATTCCTTTCAATGAGATCCGGCAGGGCTTCCGCCGGCCCCAATAATTAGGGTTTATAGTTTTTCGTTTTTGGTTTTTAGTTAAAATACAATGGCAGTCGTCTCACCCGCCTCGGTACCCGCCCAGGCTGGAAAGCCTGGGCCGCCAATGAGAATTTTTAGGACTGGGAAAAGCATGACAAGAGCGGTAGCACAGGCGTTCCAGCCTGTACCGGGGAAGCGTTTTGGTGCGCAGGGCACACCCCACGGCAGGATTCTGCCAAGAGGGAAAAACTATATTTTTGCGCCTTCTTTTGCGCCTTTGCGCCTTTGCGTGAGGCTTTTCTTTTCAGGACATTGAATAACAAAGTCGCAGTATTAGTCGGCCCCACCGCGGTGGGGAAAACCGGGGTGGCCCTGGAGCTGGCCCGGGAAATGGGTGCGGAGATCGTTAACGCCGATTCCCTCCAGGTCTATCGCCAGATGGATATCGGCACTGCCAAGCCCACGGCCGCAGAGCGGGCGTTGGTGCCGCACCACCTCCTGGATGTGGTCGATCCTCCCGAACCCTACGACGCGGCCCGCTACTCCGAGGAAGGCCGGGCCGTCCTGGCTGCACTTCAGGCCCGGGGCGTGATCCCCCTGGTGGTGGGGGGCACGGGCTTGTATGTCAAGTCCCTGCTCTCCGGGCTTTTTGACGACGGCAGCCCGGATCACCGCCTGCGTCAACGATTGCGGCAAGAATTAACCGACCGGGGGCTCCCCCATCTCTATGAACGCCTGCGGCGCCTGGACCCGGCCAGCGCCTGGCGGCTCCATCCCCACGACACTTACCGGATACTCCGGGCCCTGGAGGTGATGGAGGCCACGGGCCAGCCCTTGTCGGCCCTGCTGGAGGCCCACCAGTTCCGGGATTCTCCCTACCAGGTTCTGAAGTTGGGCCTGCTCCGGCCCCGGGAGGAACTGAACCGGCGCATCGAGGCCCGGGTGGAGGCCATGCTGTCCCTGGGCTGGCTGGAGGAGGTTGAAGGTCTCCTCAGCCGCTATCCCCCGGACCTGAAGCCATTCCAGGCCCTGGGCTACCGGCACCTCATTGCTTTTCTCCAGGAAAGATGGACCTGGGAGGAAGCCATCGAACTGCTGAAACGAGACACCCGGCGCTACGCCAAACGGCAACTCACCTGGTTTAAGGCCGATCCTGAGGTGCACTGGCACAGCATGGAGCAAGTCCCGGAGATGCTGGCCGCGATGCGGGAATTTTTCCGTGGTTAAATTTGGAAAAGTCAACCCGAATACGTCATGGGGATTGCTGAGCCTTTCTCAGCCGGCTTCTATCCCGGTAGTAATCACAATCAGGATCTGGCAAAGATAAATTGCCTTGGAAAAGGTACGGCTTGGCGCGACATCCCAGCTCGCATATTTTCCCATAATGCCCGCAAGTACGGCAGAGCGGAATCTCATGCAGCCGAATCTCACGCATTCGCTTGAAATAGGGACTTTCCCGCCAAATGAGCTTAAGGTTTTCCGGATCAGGCAGAGGTTCGGAATAGTTACTCCCTGAAAACAGGATACACGGCGTCAAACGCTGGTCTGCCAAAATCGCAGCCAATACTGTGCCCGCCGAGCAAGCCAGCAAACTGTTTTGATTTTCCACCCTTTGGTAACATTCTTTCCTGGACCAGGGTACTGAAATTCCAGCATATATTTTTAAGTTGAATCCCATATCATGAACGGAGCATAATTCCTCTTCCCGCTCTCGAATTTCTTCTGCAGAGAAAAAACCTTCCAAGTCTTGCAAAGCCCTGCCGCTGGGCAGCGGGAGGCGGATACTCCAGGTACTTGCCCCCTCATTTTGAATTAACTTTCCTAAATCGCGCAGTAATGCCAGATTACCGCGAAAAACTGTGGTTTGGACGGCAACATTAACCCCTTTATTGGCCAAAGTTCCAATGGAGCGCTTTGCCTTTGCAAAAGCCCCCCGGCACTTGCGAAAGTGGTCATGGACATCCGCTGTGGGGCCGTCAAGACTGATATTTACTGTATCCACATATTCGCAAAGATAATCAATGTTTCTTGAAGAGACAAGAGTGCCGTTGGTAGATAAATTAACGCTCTCGGCCACCTCCCGCGCCATTCTAATCACATTTTCAAACTGAGGATGCAAAAAAGGTTCGCCTCCGGTAATGGTAAGAAACCGGAGGCGGTCAGAAATGAATGGCGCTAACACAGCCTGGATATAGCTCCACGGCAATTCTGCCAAAGAATTACTGGTAGAATTGTTATAACAGTGTCTACAGGAAAGATTGCACCTTTTGGTGATCTCGAGTTCAAGGTCTAAAGGCGCTTTTAAGGTGGGGACCGATTCTTCCAAATCGTCTCCGATGGGTCTGGGACCATCATCTTTCAGGAAATTCAAAAGGCCTTCACGACAAATATCTATATGGGCGGAAATATCTTGGTTTTCTGATCCATCAAACTTTTTATTTACGGCCAGTATGATATCTTCGTCAGATTTAGATGAAACAATTTGCTCAATTAGATAAAATGCTGTGTGGTTGTAAAAACGTACTTTGTATGAGAAACGATCTGCGACTATTCCCCCGAAAGGTTCGCTGCGTAATAGTAATAGTGGAGCGCGATGCTCTGATAGAGCTTCCATTTTTCACCTCCAATATTTGGTTTAGTCACTGATAGCCTCTTTTTATGTTATTGTCAAGTTGGCACGGTAGCAATAATGGAAAATAATTAACTTAATATCAGGGAGAAACTACCCTAACTTCTTAAAACTCTCCGGTGTAATTTTTAGCAACTTCACTTCCGTTTCTGCAGCAGGTTGATATGCAACCGACACACTGCCATGGCAACTACAACTACAACTGCCCTTTGCATGAACCGCTTTAAACTCATAAGTTACTTCTTCTTTCTGTTGCATTATGTTAACCTCCTTTTTTCCAGCTACCGTGCCGTACCCAAATTTCCTTAGTACCGGGTTGATTTGAAAAATAGCTATCAGAAATAATTTTGTCAAGAATTTTGTAAATAATTTTGTAAATTCCTCGGACATTATAAGATAAATTCCAAAAAGATTTATAAATAATTATTTCAATGTATTATGTCACTTGCTGGACATTTATTTAAACCTCTTATAGATAATGATATTGCAACATTTGCCCCCCACATCCCAGGGGCAAGGCCGGCCATAAACCGGCGAACAGGGTCCGTACCAGGAATAACCGCCTGCGAAAAACTTTTCGATCATCTCCCAACCCTTGGCTTTCCCTCCATTTTGTGGTAGGAATATATTTCACTATGGCGTCGCGGCCCAATTCCCGAGCCAGTCTCACTATTCCCAACCTGATCACCCTGGCCCGCATCCTTCTGACGCCCCTGTTCATCATCTTCTTGATCCAGGGGCAGTACCGTAAGGCGTTGCTGGTTTTTCTCCTCGCGGGTTTGAGCGACCTGGCGGACGGGCTGGTGGCCCGCAGGTGGCACCAGAAATCCCCCCTGGGGGCTTATCTCGACCCTCTGGCCGACAAGCTCCTCATGTCCTCCAGCTTCATCACCTTGAGCATTTCTCACGTCATACCCCCCTGGCTGACAGTGGTGGTTTTCAGCCGGGACCTGACCCTCGCCTTGGGGGTGGCAATCTTCCGGCTGGCGGACCTGCCCCTGATCATTGCTCCCACCTGGTTGGGCAAATGGACCACCACCCTGCAAATCGCCACCGTCCTCCTGGCGCTGGTGGGGAAAATTTGGCCCTTGCCGCTGCTCCTGTTTACTGTGGTCATCTGGTTGACGGGTCTGCTTACCGCCCTTTCCGGGATCCATTATGTCTATCGGGCACTGAGGTTAATCGGGCAGTCCCCGGCCCCCCGGGGGGAAAACCATAATGGCTGAAGTCATCGATCTGGAAGGTTTCCGGCGCAAGTTGGCCGCGGACCAGGCCTTCCGCACCTGGCTGGCCCGCTTCAAGGAGCAGTTCGGACCGGAGACCCGGCTCCAGGACCTGAGCCCCCACACCCTCCTGTACCTGGCCAGCCCGGGGGAAGATAACCTCTACGTCTATTTCGATCTGATCATGGGGGCCCAGGGGCTGGGGGGATCGGTGCGCTTCCGCCTGGATGATTTGGATTACACGGTAAAACTGAAGATCATGGATACGGCGTTCGCGCTGGTGGACCGGGTGCGGTTCGAAGTCATGCGCCGTCTGGGCTGGGTGGACACGGTGCCGGGCATGGAGACCCCCCTCATCGAGTTGCTGCAACAAGCCTGGCGCAAAGGCTCAGCCTTCGCCCGGGAGTTGCCCCAACTGTCCAGCCAGCACCCCGAATATGAAGGCTACTTGAAGCTCCACCCCATGGATCAGGCGGTTTTCCTGAGAAGGCTCATCCCTCGGGCGGTGTCGCAGTTCCGGACGCAATTAGAAGAAACTACTTTGGATTAGTCGCGCCTTTAAGCCCTGGACCTGGGCTTAAAGGGCGTTAATGGGCAAACTGGATAGGTTAGTTATTTCATAAATACAGCTTCGGCTTGATCGTAGCTTCCGCAGACAGTTGCTGGGGCGATTGCCCCTGAGCCTTGGCCATCCGCAGTTTGGCTACCCCTTGCTGCACCATTCCCAATTTTTTCGCCACACTATAGGAGACATCCAGGTTTCGTCCCCGGATAAAGGGACCCCGGTCGGTGATTTCCACCGTCGCGGTGCGGCCATTAGCGGGATTGGTAAGGTCTAGCTTGGTGCCGAACGGCAAAGTGCGGTGGGCCGCGGTATTGGCGTACATGTTGTAGGGCTGGCCATTGGCCATGGTTTTACCTTGATGATTGGCGCCATACCAGGAGGCCGTCACCAGGGTGCCGGCCTGGGCGGAAACCTTTTTCTCCAGAATGGCAGCTTGGGAGTTTTTCCCTTCCTGGGTGCTTTTGGCTGCCACGGCTGCCGAGGTAGCTGCCTTGTCGCTTTTAGCTGCCAGGACTGTGGGGGTGGCCCCCTTGGTGCTCTTGGCCGCCAGGGCCGTGGCAGTAGAACCCTGGTTGCCGCCGTCTCCTGGGGTGAGTTTCAGGACCTGCCCCACCTGGATCAGATCCGGGTTCCTGATGCCATTGGCCTTGGCTAGTTCCACGGGGTTAGCATACCCCAGTTTTTTGGCGATATCGTTGAGAGTGTCCCCCCGCTGCACTACATATTGCGGGGATGTAGCCGTCTGCGGCGGCGTCTGGCTGGACGCGGCTTGGAGCACGTCCTTAAAGCTTTCCGAAGAAGATTGGGCTTCCGGCCGCAGATAGGCAAGGCTGGAATCAAGTTGGGGGATTAAAGCAATCATGCCCCACCTCCTGAAACCTTAGTTTGCAATTCCCGTACCGGGATGCTCGAAACCAGGCAGACCGCGGCCTTACCCCCTTTGCCCCTGGTTTTTCAACCGATCCGAAGGCAGATTTTGCCTAGCGCGTGTTGTAAGCAATTAATATATTTATAGATATCATGATTACGGCCTGTCCCGCTCTAAAGCGGGGGTAATACCAAGTTGCTGCGTCAAAGAACTGGTGTGCCGTCCCAGGAATATCTGATAATGACATAAATTGTGAGTCTTAACTCCTTCCCCCTTCGAGGGGGGAGGGTTGGGGTGGGGGTGGCGTCTTTAGGTCAAAAAAACCGCGACCCCGCAGCCATAAAAAAAAAGCCGGTTTCCCGGCTTTTCTTATCAACCTGCCCCGACTGGGCTGCGTTATTTTACGGATTTTTTATAAATAGGCGACATGTCCCGCAGGGTCTGAACGATACCCGGCATCACCTCCAGGACCCGGTCGATTTCCGCGTCCGTATTATCCTCTCCCAGGGTGAAGACCAGGGTGCCCTGGGCGGTGGCGAAGTCCATGCCGGTGCCGATGAGCACGTGGGAGGCCCGCAAAGACCCGGACGCACACGCGGAGCGGGTGGCCACGACCACGCCTTCATCATCCAGCATCATCATCAGGCTCTCGCCCTCGATATATTCCACCGATACGGACAGCAGATGGGGCAGGTTGCGGGTGGGATGCCCATTGATGTGAATCTCCGGGATCCTGGCTTTGAGCCCCTGCTCCAAGCGGTCTTTTAAGGCCCGGAGGCGCACCTGCCGCTCCGGCATTGCAGTTTTCGCTAGTTCCGCGGCCTGGCCCAGGCCGACGATGCCGATGAGGTTTTCCGTCCCCGCCCGGCGCTTGTTCTCCTGGGTGCCGCCGTCCAGCAGGGGCCAAACCGGGGTGCCCTTGCGGATATAAAGCGCGCCCACGCCCGAGGGGCCATAGAATTGATTGGCCGCCAGGCTCAGAAGATTCACCCCCAGTTCCTGAACGTCCACGGGGATGCTGCCCACCGCGGCCACCGCGTCGGTGTGCATGACGATCTTATGCTTCTTGGCGATCTGGGCGATCTCGGCCACGGGCTCGATGGTGCCGATCTCGTTATTGGCCAGCATGATGCTGATGAGAATGGTCTCCGGGGTGATGGCCTTTTCCACCGCCGCGGGGTCCACCAAGCCGTGGGCGTCCACGTCCAGGGAGGTGACCCGGTAATCCAGGAGCCGCAGGGTGCGCAGGGAATTGAGCACGGATTTGTGCTCGATATTGGAGGTGATGATGTGGCGCCCCTTTTCCCGCAGGCCGATGGCCACGCCCTTAAGGGCCTGGTTGACGGACTCCGTGCCCCCGGAAGTAAAGACCACTTCCCGCGGGTCGGCGGCGTTGATCAGGGCCGCCACCCGGGACCGGGCCTGGTCCAGCGCCTCAGCCGCGGGGTGCCCCACCTGGTGGTCGCTGGAGGGGTTGCCGTAGATGGTCTCGATATGGTGGATCATGGCCTCCTTCACCAGGGGGTGAAGGGGGTAGTTGGACTGGTGATCCAGGTAGATATATGCCATGGCAGTCTTCTTTCTCTAAATCCCGGAGAGGTGGTTAATGGCCGTGATCGTGGGGCATCTCTTTGCCGCAGTAGATGCAAAAGGGTGACTCTTCTTCCACCCGCTT
>JAKAGH010000158.1 GCA_021817645.1 Deltaproteobacteria bacterium | reverse complement strand
GTGGCGCACATCGAAGGTCGCGGAACTATGGGTGGGGTTGATATTCCACTTGGCCATGGGTTGCCTCCTCGGTGCCTAACTTAAGTACCGCTATGGCCATTGTCAATTACAGCCCACTGTGGGCAACAATGTCATTTGCTGGAAGCGTGCAGTCCTACGCAAATACTTAATTAGGGCAGGTTAGGGGGATGGTTGGGGCAGGGGGCAGGGGACGGGGGGGGCAATCTACGGCAAATGTCTCATTTATGCAGGCGGAAATATTGTTTTAACTGCTGATCATATAACTCTAGGTTGTGAAGACCGGCATTCTCTTCCAAATGATGCCTTATTTCATGAGTTATGGTCTCCCATAGTTCTTCTTCGATCTGGGAGATGGGCAAGCCGCGAAAACTTTTGCGAAAAGACCCATAGTAAATGTCTATCGACGGCTCAACGTAGCCCCCGGTATGATAATGTCCCAAGATATAAACTTCCGGGATCTCCTCGTCCTTAACTTCCTCGGGGACCACGTAGATTCCGGAAATCCCCTTTTTATACATATCCGGGATCTGGCGGACGATCTCATCCGCTAAATCGCAAAATTTGTTAAATGAAGGAAAATCCTTCATGCAAAACTCTGCTCTTCTATTAGGATTCCCTGACCTTTGACCCTTGTTCCCTTTTCTATTGCGCCTCGGCCAGCCTCTTGATAATTTCCGGGATGGTGCGGGTGGCGAGATAGGGCAGCGAGCCGCCCCCCAGGACCACCTGCAGGGGAACGCGCATCTCCGCCGCGGTCTGGATCATCAGGTCGCAGATCTGGAAGTAGGCATCGATATCCAGGCCCAGGGAGCCGTAGTCATCCGCATGGGTGTCGAAGCCGTAGTACCACAGCAGCAGGTCGGGTGTAAAGGCCGGGACCAGGGGCAGATGCTGGCGCACCAGGTCCAGGTATTTATGGTCCGGGTCGCCGGTATAGGCCAGGCCGTAGACGTCCACGTCCACCTTGGTGCCGTCCGGGGAACGGTAGTCGCTGCCGCAGAAGCAGAGGTGCAGCACCTCCGGGTCGTCCTGGACCAACTCGCGGGTGCCGTCCCCGTGGTGGGCGTCAGTGTCGACAATGGCCAGGCGCCGCCAGGTGGTGACCTCCCGGACGTGGGTCAGGGCCAGGACCACGTCGTTAAAACAACAAGCCCCCCAGAACTGGCGGTGGCCGGAGTGATGGCCGCCGGCGCCGATAAAACAAAAAGCCCGGTCGATCTCGCCCCGGGCCAGGGCCTCCATGGCCGCCACCACCCCGCCCGCGGACTCATAGGCCGTGGAGCAGAAAGAGTCCCGGGCCACCATGGGGATGATGTCGGGGGAATGGACCTTGAGGAGCAATTCTTCGGAGACCCGGGGGGATTCATAGAGGCGCACATTGGGTTTTTTTAAAAGCTCATCCAGGGCCTCGGGAAAATCCTTGAGGCGGTTGCCCACGGTCATGTAGCTCTTGCGGCTGAAGGAAGGATGGTAGAAAATGCCGATCTTCTTCATAGGTAACCGGTAATACTAATAATTTATCAGCGAGATTTGCTGGTTCGAGGCTTCTGATTAACGAATTGCTCCCATTCGGCATATTTGGGATAAAAGAGATAGAAATAAAGGAGGGAGATGGTCATGAAGATAAAGAAATCCGTGGTGTTTCTGGATAAGATGAAAAGAACGAGGCCATAGATGCCGATTACTTCACACAGGGCGAAAACCAGGAGGGTGAACGCAAAGAGAGGCAGCACGGTGGGGTATGGCGATTTGGCATATTGTTTTTGAAAGAATTGAAGAATATTATTTTTCCTAAATTTGAAAAGTAGAAAAATTGCCGCGGATATTAAGATAAATAAGTATTTAATCTTGGCTAACGTGGCAGCATTCAGCGCCGCGCCACCGCTATCCAGAAAAGCTATATAGCCTTTGTCCATGGCCATGACCAGAAAGGCATAAAGAAAGATCGACCCGATCATGGCCAGGCCGATATAATTAGTTATCTTAAACTGCTGCCGCATTATTTCTCGAGAAACCGAATTCATCTTAGCTTTACCTATCTATTTAAGCCTTCATAAGCCTTGCTCCGGTGACGTATTGCCATGATGTCCACGATTTTATCTGACTCATTAAAAGAGTAAACTACTCGATAATCCCCCACCCGCAATCGCCACAAATTCTCTGCCTCTTTAATTTTCCGGCAACCCGAGGGACGCGGATTTTTAGATAGATTTATTATTTTTGAGAATATTCTTTTAACCATCGAACTTTCTAAGGCCTCAAGTTCGCGACGGGCTGAACGAGCAAAAATAATTTGATAATCAGGCACCAAGTTTCCCTTGCCGCTGCAACCGTTTCCTTACAGATTCCAGTGATTCCCTTGGCTCCGAGGCTCTCTGCCGTGCCGTTAAACTATCATAAATATCTTCCCACAATTCGCCGTATTTTTTCAAATCAATCAACACGGCAACCTTTTCCCCCTTATTGTTTACAACAAATTGAATACCCTGCATACTCTCACCTCATCGATCAATGAAAAAATAACTTGTTACTTAATATAGTTCTATGTATTATTCGTCTTCTGACTCCAATTGCTTCTTCAAGATGCCGATGATGAAGGGTGCGTCTGCTTTATCAAGGTTCTGGATACTTTGCGCAAAGCGCTCGACCCTTTCCTTCTTTTCCAGGAAAGCCTCGATATTGGCGGCCACCCGCACCGCGTCCTCCAGGATGGCGTGGAGATTCAGCAAATCCTGGACCGTTACTTCCCTGCCTTCATAGCCCTGGACCGCACTCTTGAGGGCGTTGAATTCCTGGAGCCAGGTCTGGAGGTGGTTTTCCACCCGGGTGTAGCTTTCCGCGTCGCCGATGATCCAGGAACGGACGTAATCCTTTTCCTCCGGGGTCAACGGTTCGCCCTCTCCCAGCTTTTTGATGATGGCCTCCATCTGCGTCCCGGTCAGGTCCTGGATGATTTCCCGCACCTGATTTTTGGCAGTGGTCAGGATGGCGCCCAGGCGGTCCAGATCATCGGCGCTGCTTTGGGCGGAAACCTCCATGACCCGGGAAATGCCTTGAGGTAGTTCCATGTTACGGCCTCCTGGAAAACGATTAGGGATGCCAATTATATCGGGCGCTGGCGGGAAAGGGTTAAGTTTCGAAAGTTCAAAGTTCAAGACGCACGCCCTACAATAACCCTTCTCGACGCAAGCGGGCCACGACCCCGGCCGTTGACGGGCTCCGGTCCATGGTATAAAAATGCAGCCCCGGCGCCCCCGCCTCCAAAAGTCCTTTGCATTGGTGAAAAGCAAAGTCAATGCCGAAATTGAGCAGCGCCTGCTTATCGCCTGCGGGCAAGGAGGCCAACTTTTGCCGCAAATCGCCGCTGATGCTGGCTCCACAGAGTTTGGCCAGATTTTCCATCATCTTGATACTGAAAATCGGCATAATACCGGGCAGGATGGGGATTTTGAGGCCTAGTTGGCGGCAACTGGCCACGAGATCGAAATAATAGCGGTTGTCGTAAAAATAATTGGTGATGATATAATCGGCCCCTTTATCCACCTTGAGCTGCAGATATTCCAGGTCCTTCTCCTTGCTCTCGGCTTCAATGTGGCCCTCCGGATAGCCGGCCGCACCCAGACAGAAAGGATAGCGCGGGCGGATAAATTCCAGCAGGTCCGAGGCATGGGGCAGGCTGGCGGGATGCGGCTTAAAATCCGGTTGTCCATGGGGCGGGTCGCCCCGCACCACCAAGACGTTAGCCACTCCCAGATCCAGATAGTTGTCCAAGACGCCCTGGATATCTTCCGGACCCAGGCCGAAACCGGCAAAATAGGCCATGACCTCCAGTTTGAGGTCATTTTTCAGACGGGCGATCATCTGCCGGGAGCCCTCCCGGGTAGAACCCCCGGCCCCGAAGGTGACGGAGACAAAATCAGGTTCCATCACGGCCAGCTGGTCGATGACCCGGGTAAGTTTCTCGGCTCCTTCGGCATTCCTGGCCGGGAAAAATTCAAAAGATATGGTGGGCTTTTTGGTAAGCCACCTTTCGGTCACTTTCATGGGCCTGGCTCCAGAATGAAGTTCAAAGTTCAAAGTTCAAGGTTCAGGAAGCAGGAGCTTCCCAAGATAATGGCGTTCCCAAGCCGGAGCTGGGGAACGAGGAAGAAACGTCCTGTGCTCAGGCGGCATAACGCAAGATTTCTAATTCAGCGCCGTTTTTAACCGCCTCATCGGCGCGGGTGAGCAATTTTTGAGTTACTGCTTCAGAAAGGTAGAATTCACCACAATTTTGGCAGATATCAGCAGGGACATCTTTAAAAACAATGGTCGTTTCCCCCCGCTGTAAGGTTGCGGTAACCTTGCCTGGAGCGGTGTCTCCATTTCTGCAGATGACGCACTTCATTAGGGCCTCTTGATTCTAAAGTCAGAACTCCAAGTTCCCGGGTCTGGAAAATATGCTGTAATTATATAACATTTCTGGGAAGATTCATCTCGAGCAAGGACCACATGAACAGGCTGTTTTTTTATCCAACCCAGAAACAGATAGCTGGGAAAAGGTCGATCATCGGGATAGGCGGTGACCATTTCTCCTGATTCGATGACCAGCCGTACATCAGACACAGTTATGCCGCGTGCAAACATTCTTTGCACAGCATGCTGACTAAAGATTATTTCCCGGCACTCCATTATCTTGTGAAACGCTATTAAGCCCCGAACTTCTCCCCCACCTGGGGCTTCTTGGCGGTGATGAAATCGGGCGCCTTCACCTTGCCCAACTCTTTGGTGCGAAAGCGGGTGATGAGCAGGGTGCCGCCGTTGGCCGCCACCTTCAGGCCTTTATCGCTCACCTCCAGAATTTCTCCGGCCCCGGCTTTCGGGGGCTCGTTGATAAAGGCGGCGTTATAAAACTTCACCTTTTCGCCCTTAAAAGTAGTGGTGGCCCCGGGTTGGGGGTCGCAGCCCCGGATAAAATTGTAGACCTGGCGCGCGGGTTTGCTCCAATCCAGGCCCGCCACCTTTTCGTCGCAGGGCGGATCATAGGTGGCCTTTGAGTGGTCCTGGGGCAGGCGGGGAGGATTGCCTTTGGCCACCAGGGCCACCGCGTCCACCGTGCCCTGCACCCCCAAGGGGTAGAGCTTATCGAAATAGACCGCGCCGGTGGTCTCATCCGGGCCGATCTCCACTTTTTTCTGGAGGAGGATGTCACCGGTGTCAATGCCCTCATCTACCCAGAAGATGGTGAAGCCGGATTCGGTCTCGCCGTTGATCACCGCCCAGTTGATGGCCGACGCGCCCCGGTATTTGGGCAGAATGGAAGGGTGGTAGCAGATGGAGCCCAGTTTGGGCGCATTAAAGACCCGGGCCGGGACAATATCGGTGACAAAGGCCAGGACCCCTAAATCGGCGTTGAGCTTGACCATCTCGTCATACGCGTCCTGGTCCCGCATGTGGCCTGGGGTAAAGACCGGGACGCCGGCTGCCACCCCCGCGTCCTTCAAGGAATCGGCCTTGCCCTTCCGGTCCGGAGGACAAAAAACCCCCGCCACCTCCTGACCCTGCGCCAATAAACCCTTTAGAACCTCCGCACCAAAAGCCGCCTGACCGATCAACGCGATACGCATGGCTGCCCTCCTTTGACAGGGTAGGGTGCGGCAGGGGCCAGGGGCCTGAAGAGCATCCGTACCCCCACCCCAACCGCACAATGGGTTAGGGACTAGGGGTTAGAGATTTGGGGATAGGGGGTGGTGGAGATAGCCGGTAAATCTAACCCTTAATCCCGATCCCTAAACCCTAAAATTAAAGGGGGCCGGGGCAGAGCCGGTAGCCACCAGCGTCGCGGCTGGCGGTCTCCTGGCGTCTTGCCCGGGCCACCCCACGCTTAATGGTGGTGTTCTTCAGGGGCTCTTTCCGGTTCCATGCTTGCGGCCCAGAAGCAGATGCCGCAGGCGGCCATGATGGAGATGACGGCCACCGCGGCGCTGCCGCTCCAGAAGGCCACCGCGATGCAAAGGAACACCAGGATGCAGAGCATGCCCTGCTTTTTTTTGTAAGTCGGCGCTGCTTCTGCGGAATGAGGTTCGGTATGATGAGTCATGGGCCAAATCTCCTTGGCGATTATCGGGTCAAACTATTTGGTATCCAAACAGGCTGGTGAAAAAATATCTCCGCAATGACCAATTCAAGACTTCATAGAAAACAAGGCCATCTTAAGTCCCCCTTTGAAAAAGGGGGATTTAGGGGGATTTCGAGGGCTTACCAAATCCCCCCTGACCCCTTTTTCAAGGGGGGGGATAAGAACTGCTTTTAATCGGTCTGAAAGCATACTATTCAACAGATTGCTTGCAGAACCATTAATTCTTATAAATGAAATCCAGGGCCAGATTCAACCTTTTTAAGACTTCCGCCTTCCCTAAAATATTGATGATGTCGAAAAGGCCGGGGCTCACGGTCTTGCCGGTCAAGGCCAGACGCACGGGCTGGGCTAGTTGCACCATTTTCAGGCCGGTCTCCGCGGTCAGATCCTGAAAAAGCTGGTTCAGGGCGGCTTCGGAAAACTCCGGCATGGCCTCCAGCCGTTTTTTGGTTTCCTCCAGGTTGGCCGCATTCTCGGGGATGAGAAACTTCCGGGCTCCCTTTTCTTCATAAGGCCGGGGGTCCTGAAAATAGAAGCGGGCCGCTTCCGCCATTTCCACCAGGTTTTTGCTCCGGGTGTTGAGAGTGCCCGCGACCTTGGTCAGATAATCCAGGTCAGAGGCGGTGAGGCCCAGGTTCTCCAGGAAGGGGGCCAGCAGCCGGGCCAGTTCGGGCAGCGGCGTCTCCTTGATATAGTGGCTGTTGAGCCACAGGAGCTTTTCTTCGTCGTAAACCCCCGGGGATTTGCTCAGGTGCTCCAGGGAGAAGTACTTGATCAGCTCTTCCCGGCTAAAAATCTCCTGGTCACCGTGGGCCCAGCCCAGGCGCACCATGTAGTTGACGAGGGCCTGGGGCAGAAACCCCTGGTCCCGGTAGGTGAGGATGGGCAGCGCGCCCCGGCGTTTGGAGAGCTTGCCGCCGCCCGGAGCCAGGGTTACGGTCATGTGCGCAAACTCCGGCAGGGCCGCGCCCAGGGCCTGATAAATCAGAATCTGCCTGGGGGTGTTGGGGATATGGTCTTCCCCCCGGATGACGTGGGTCACCCCCATGGTGATGTCGTCCACCACCACCGCGAAGTTGTAGGTGGGGATGCCGTCGGTGCGCTGGATCACCAGGTCGTCCAGTTCCCGGTTGTCAAAGACGATGGGGCCTTTGCCCTTGTCATCCCAAGGGG
>JAKAGH010000157.1 GCA_021817645.1 Deltaproteobacteria bacterium | reverse complement strand
GCCTCCTTCACCAGGGGGTGAAGGGGGTAGTTGGACTGGTGGTCCAGGTAGATATATGCCATGGCAGTCTTCTTTCTCTAAATCCCGGAGAGGTGGTTAATGGCCGTGATCGTGGGGCATCTCTTTGCCGCAGTAGATGCAAAAGGGTGACTCTTCTTCCACCCGCTTCTCGCAGTAAGGACAATAGCAGGACGCGCCCTTCTCCGGATGATGCTCTTCCGCTTCTTCCTTCGCCACCACTTTCCCTGACTTGCGGTCCAGATAATTTTTGATCGCCGCATGCAGCGCGTCGGCTCCCAGGTTGGAGCAGTGGAGCTTGTTGGGGGGCAAACCGCCCAGGGCTTTGGCCACATCGGAGTTCTTGATCTTCATGGCTTCATCCAGGGTTTTGCCCTTGGCCAGTTCGGTGATCATGCTGGAAACCGCAATGGCCGCGCCGCAGCCGAAGGTCTTGAACTTGATGTCGGCGATGCGGTCCCCCTCCACCTTGATATAGACGCTCATCATATCCCCGCAGACGGGATTGCCCACTTCTCCCAGGCCGTCCGCCTTCAGGATTTCCCCCACGTTGCGGGGGTTTTTGAAGTGATCCATGACGATATCGGAATATGCCATACTTTTGCTCCAAGAAAGGATTTCCCCAATTTTACAATTATATAATATAAAATTTGTCCAAGTTAGGGTCAAGCAGAAACACGAATAAGGCTTTGTTTATTTTGGGATTTTGGCCTTTCGCTCGAAATCGACAACTATTTTGGTGAATAATGCTATTGATTTAATTTAAAATCTCCCTAAACAACCTCAATCATCAGGAGGCCCCATGCTCCTTCACTGCCCCCGGGTGCAGGCCTTGTTCCCCCAAGAAAAGATCTTCCTGGAGCACAACGGCCCGGCCTGGATGCTGGGGACCGAGCACGGCGGCACCCTGATCCTGAAAGTGGGTGATCTGCAGTTCCGGGAACTAGCCGGAGCCGGGGAAAAATCCGGCCTCTTTCTGGAGGTGGACCTGTCCCCCGCCGCGGCCACGATCGGCAAAATCGAAGCCTACGCGGCTCAGCACCAATTGCCCCTCACTCCCCCGGCGTCTCCGGCGCCCGAATGTCACGCCCAACCCATTCTGGCCGCCTGCCATATTCCGGCACACAAAAAATTTATTTTTGCGGAAGAATCCCGGCTGCAAATCCGGACCCGCACCGGGGGCATGGTGGAAATGGAAGTCCGGGGCACATTCCGGGCCCGGACCGTACCCTGCCAGGAGGCAGATCTGGTGGTGCATCTGACTCCCGGCGACCTAGCCCGGCTCCTGTCCTATCTCCGGGTGGTGGCCCGGGCTCAGGAGTGATCTTTGGGCAGTGGGGCGGGCCTCCGTACCCGCCAAAACCTGGGGGAGGCGGGATTAGAAAGAGGCTCTGTTACGAAAATTCAAAGTTCAAGGTTCAAAGTTGAGATCGCGGCACCCTTGGATTTTTCATACCTTACGGGTGAGCCAAGGGCTCATGAACAACTATTCCGAAAAGTTTTTCTTGGTGGCGCTGGCGTCCCGCCTGCGCTAAGAAGTGCGGGCGAGACGCCCGCCGCTACGACTTTTCATAGTTTATGGGTGGGCAAATGGCCCATGTTCAACTGTTCCTGAAAAATTCAAGGAAGTCGCAGCATTAACTTTGAACTTTAAACCTTGAACTTTGAACTTTTCGGACCAGATGTCTGAGGGGTTACCCATGAACCTATTCTGGGGTGCGATCATGCTTATCTTCGGCATTTTCTTCCAGCCACCCTCCGCGCCGGGCGCGGAGTTGGTCAAACTGCCGCCGCCGGCCCTCAAAGGCGCGGTGTCCGTGGAGGCGGCCTTGAAGGCGCGGCGCACGGTCCGCAGCTTTGCGTCCCGCTCCCTGGACCTGGCCCAGGTCTCCCAGCTCCTTTGGGCCACCCAGGGGATCAGCGATCCCCGGGGGCTGCGCACCGCGCCTTCAGCGGGCGCCACCTATCCCCTGGAAATCTACCTGGTGGCCGGCAACCGGAGCGTCAGCAGCCTGGCCCCCGGTGTCTACCGCTACCGCCCCGGTGAGCACGCCCTGGAGCTCACCCTCAAAGGCGACCAGCGGAGCCGGGTGGCTCAGGCCTCCCTGAATCAGTCCTGGATGGCCACGGCTCCGGTGATGGTGGTCCTGGGTGCCGAGTACAGCCGCTGCACCAAACGCTACGGGCAGCGGGGAGTGATGTACACCCACATGGAGATCGGCCATGCGGGAGAGAACCTCTTCCTCCAGTCCGAAGCTCTGGGGCTGGGCGCGGGCATCGTCGGTGCCTTTGAGGACCAGAACCTGCACCAGGCCCTGGGCCTGCCCCCGGAACACGCGCCCCTGCTGGTGATGCCGGTAGGGTATAAACATTAAAAAAGGCCTATTAGCCGTTGACTATTATCGTCTAATGAATAAACTTTGAGGCAACCAGGGAGGACCCTGCATTTTGAGAAAAATTTTTTCTCTTTTCCTGCTTGTGGCTGCCCTGTTGCTTGCCGGGGGGGAGGTCTTCTCCCAGGCCTTCCCCCCCGCCACCCGGGCGGAGAAGCGCGTGGCCCGGATGCAGCAGGCCACCAAGAATGTGAGCGAGCCCGACGAATACCGGCTGGGCCGGGCGGTAGCGGCCCGCGTCCTTGCCACCACTCCCCTGGTCCAGGACCCGCAGCTGCAACTTTACGTCAATGAGGTGGGACAAACCGTGGCCCGCAAATCCTCCCGCCCCCGTACTTTCCGGGGCTATCACTTCGCGGTGCTGGAAAGTGCGGAACCTAACGCCTTTGCCGCGCCCGGGGGCACCATCCTCATTACCCGGGGCCTCCTCAAGCTGTGCGCCAATGAAGACGAACTGGCCGCGGCGCTGGCCCATGAAGTGGCCCATGTGGCCCACCGGGACGGCATCAATGCCATTGCCAAATCCCGTTGGGCCGGAGTAGTGGCCGAGCGCCGGGTGGCCGCGGCCAAGGAGCGGGGGGGCAAGGCCGCGGAAATGGCCACCCTCTATGAAGGTTCCATCAACGACGTGTTCAAGTCCATTGCCACCAACGGCTATGGCCGCACTGCGGAATGGGCTGCGGACCAGGAGGCCCTGCGCACCCTGAAACGGGCCGGATATAACCCGGCGGCCCTGGCCACTCTCCTGACCAAGATGGTTGAACAGGAGAAAACGGAGAAACGGGGCATTTACCGGACCCATCCGCCCACGGCTCTGCGCCTGGCCAAGGTCAAGATGCAGATTAAAGACCTCCAGCCCGAGACCCAGCAGAAAGTCCGGGACCAACGCTTTAAAGACCAGAAAATTTAAGGATCGCCATGCCTCCCACGGTCAGGATCATCCTCATTCAGGCCTTGCCCCAGACCCAGTTGGACAGCCCGGAAAACGTGGACCGGGCCGTCGCCTTGCTGGAACGCTGCCGCGGCCAGGAAGCCGATCTCGTCTGTTTTCCGGAATATTTCCCCTTCTCCGGGGACGCGGCCCTGGCCCAGGCCGCCCGGGAACTCCGGGCGTATGTCGCTGCGGGGCTGGTGGAGGAAAGCCGCGGCCGCCGTTATAACACCTCCACCCTCTTTGACCGGGAAGGCAAGCTGGTGGGCCGCCAGCGCAAATGCACCCTGGGCAACCTGGAGCGCAAGGGCTTCGGGGTCACCCCCGGCTGTGGGTTTCAGGTCATGGACACCGATTTCGGCCGCCTGGGCCTGGCCGTGTGCATCGATTTCTGGGGCCAGCCCGGGGCCGCCCAGCAACTCACCGACCAGGGCGCCGACCTGGTGGTCAACCCCAGCATCTTCCCCATCCTCCGGGGGCACTGGCCCCAAGGAGCCCTGGTGCGGGCCTTTGACAACTACCTCCCGGTAGTGGGGGTGAATACCTCCTCTTTCGTGGCGGAAATCGCCGGCCGCCACTATCCGATGTACGGCGGCAACTCCTTTGCCATCCAACCCCCGGGCCCTGAGGACGGTGCGGAACTCTCCCGCCTGGTGCGCAACTGGGACGACCTCCAGGATTGGTTTATCCTCAAATCCGGCGACTCGGAACAGATCCTCACCATCGAACTGGACCTGGCCGGCCCCCGCTTCTGGCGCCACGTCATCTGGGAACGCTTCGGGATACAGAGGTAAGATTAATCCGACAACAAACGGTGCAGGTCTTGGAGGCTGGCCCGGGCCTGGAGCAGGGCGCGTTTGAGGTTCCGGGTTTGCAGGAGGTGGGGAAGCGGCAGGAGCACCGGAGCAGAAGCGGAGGAAGACGCTCTTTCCGGCTCCAGGTCTGCTTGCAATACCGTCAATTCTTGAATAATCTGCTGATACGCGGCAGTCAGAAGTCCAGGGCGCACCTCCGGGGCCCTTTCCAAAGAAAGGAAGAGCTGACGGTGACTTGCGCCCCCTGAGGTTTGTAATTCCCCCCAGGCAGCCTCATCCTCGGCTTTCTGCTCCAGAACCCGGGTTAGAGGCAGTTCTGCAAGTTTGGTCTTTTTTCCGGCAAATTGTTTCTTTTTTGCCATATCTCCAGAAACTCGGCCGCGATTTGGTAATAATCCTGGGCCCCGGAACTCTTAGGGTCAAAGTCGAAGATCGACTTCTGGACGATCTGAGCCTGGTTCAGGGCCTCATTCTTCATCACCGGGGTGGCAAAGGTCTTATCCTGGTAAGGTTTGAGCTGCTCCAGGATATATTCGTTGGTGACCCGGTTGCGTTTATCGAACATGGTGAGGAGGATGCGAAAATGGTCTCCCTGGAACAGCTCTTCCAGCCCCAGGGATTTGACGGTCTCGATGGTGGTCAGCAGATCGGCCAATCCATCCAGGGAGTAGCGGGAAATCTGGCACGGGATGATGATGAAGTCACAGGCATACAGCGAATTGGTGGTCAGGACGCCCAGGGAGGGCGGACAATCGATGACCACGAAATCAAAATCGACTCCCTTGAGGGCCTGGGCCAGGATGGCCTCCCGGAAGACCCGGGCATAGACCTGTTCCGCGGCCTGGGCCAGATGGATGGTGGCCGGGGCCACAAAGAGGTTGGGAATATAGGTGGGCAGCACCACATCGTTCAGGTTTTTTTTGGGAACAGTAAACACTTCGGCCATGGATTCCCGGAAGGAGGCCGGCTCCACGCCGATGCCGATAGTGGTGTGCCCCTGGGGGTCCAGGTCCACCATCAAGGTGCGGTGGCCCTGAAAAGCCAGGGCCGCACTGAGATTGATAGTGGTGGTGGTCTTACCGGTGCCGCCCTTCTGGTTGAGGATGGCCACTATGAAAGACATGTTGCGCCCTTTAATTCTCCTCGACGCGACCCGCGTCGAAGTCAGTAATCTTTTCCCTAGGGTAAAGGATGGGGGGCTTGCAGTCAAGGAATATCTATCTTCGAAAGAAGAGGATAGCTGGCACAATCCATGCAAAAAAAGATTGATATTCCTTGAGCTTTCAGACTATAAAATTAGCGGGAGGGAGCGAGTATCATGTCCCGGGAAAGACGTCAATATAACCGCTTAGTGCTGTCACTGCCGGTAAAGTATGCTTTGGAGAAGGGGCAGGCAGATTGCAGCCTGGGCATCCTCAAAAACATCAGCTTGGGGGGCCTTTACTTCGAGTGCCCGCCCCCGGCGACCTTGGAAGCCGGGCAGGTTCTGCACCTGAACATTGCCGCCACCCTGCCCTCTTTGGACCTCCAGGATACCTCGCATCTGTCTGCCAGGGGAGAAGTAGTGCGCCTGGATCCGCCCAGAATGTCCGGCCGCAATTGTGGAGTGGCGGTCCGCTTCCTGGATGAGCTGAATTTTTCCGCTGCCCAAGCTTAAACCGCTACCCGCACTACCCGGATTTGTTCAACCATCTGAACATTAATCCCGGCAGTAGTGTCTCCTTTTTCCATTTCTGATAAAATATCAATGAATTATAATCCGATTAGAGATCTACCGAAAAATTAACATCAGCATGATTAATTGATACTGAACCTATGGGTTTTGGCGATTTTCCGGCAGGCGCCCAGGTGGCGGTAGCTTTAAGCGGCGGCGTGGACAGCGCGGTGGCCGCGGCCTTGCTACAGGAACGGGGTCTGAAGGTGGTGGGAGTGCATCTGCGCCTGGCAGCCGGGGGCCCTGCCCGGGAGCACCTTAACGCCCTGGCCCAAGTCCTGGGCATCCCCTGGTGTGAATGGGACCTGCGGGAGGATTTTTCCCAGCAGGTGCTGGATTATTTTGCCGGGGAGTATGCCCGGGGGCGCACTCCCAACCCTTGCGTCCGCTGCAATAGGGCCATCAAGTTTGGCCGCGTCTGGCAAAAGCTGCAGGAAGCAGGGGTCCCTTATCTGGCCACCGGCCATTACGTCCGGCTGCAACGGGGTGCAGACTGGACAATGGAGTTGCACCGGGGTGCGGACCGCACCAAGGATCAGTCATATTTTTTGCACCGCCTCCCCCGGGAACTTCTGCCCCATCTGCTTTTTCCCCTGGGGGAGATAACCAAGAAAGAGGTGCGCCAGCGCTACCGGGACCTGGGTCTGCCCCAGGCCGAAGACTACCGGGAGAGCCAGGAGCTCTGCTTCATCCCCCAAGGCCGCTATCAGGAGTTTCTCCGGGAGCGTCTGGGTGTTTCGGGGTCCCCGGGGGATTTGGTGGACAGCCGGGGCCGGGTTCTGGGCCGGCACCGGGGTCTGGAGTATTATACCGTGGGCCAGCGCCGGGGGCTGGGGGTGCCTGCGGCCGCGCCTTATTATGTGGTGGAGCTCCGCCCGGAGACCAACCAGGTGGTGCTGGGTTACCAAGAAGAACTCTTCTCCCCGGGCCTCAGGGCCACCGGGGTAAACTGGCTCATTGACCCCCCTGGCGGTCATTTTCAGGCCCGGGCGGTGATCCGCTACCGCCACCCCGGGGTGGACGCGGACCTCTACCTGGATCAAGACGAGGAGGTTCGGGTTCTCTTTGACACTCCCCAAGCCGCGGTGGCCCCGGGCCAGGCCGTGGCCTTCTACCGGGGGGACCGGCTCCTGGGCGGCGGCTGGATCGAGGAGAGGCTAAAATAGGACGGCGTCCCGCGCTCCGACCTGAGAGGCTGGGCCCAGGCTGCATGCCAAGAAAACACAAATGCTGATCCGTAAATTGATCCTCGGTTTCGTCATCGAGATGGTGGTCTTCGGCGCTCTCCTGTTTATCCCGGCAGGGACCCTGGCGTGGTGGCGGGCCTGGGTGTTCCTCGGCGTGTTCCTGGTTGCCGGAGTGCTGGCCACGATTGCCCTCCTCCCCGGCCATGAGGATTTGCTCAATGAGCGTCTCCAGCCGGTCCTCCAGAAGGGACAACCCCTGGCGGACAAAATTATCATTATCCTGTTATTGGG
>JAKAGH010000002.1 GCA_021817645.1 Deltaproteobacteria bacterium | reverse complement strand
CGGAACCGGACCTTAAACTCCAAGTCAACGATCTGCTGATAGTCATGGGATCACCGGATACTATTGCCAGCCATTCCTGGCTGTTCGAAGCAAGGAATTAGGAGAAAAGGAAATATGATTTATTTATTATCTATTGCCGGTATGTGGGACGCTGATACCCCCACGCACTTCCAGAACAAGTGTTGACCCATGGGTGCGGGTATCTTGCCATCCGGGAGACTTATCGCTGGCCTATGGAAAAATCCAGATATGATCTGGCGAGTGGAGGTTTTCAGGACCGTGATAAGTTTCTGGGGATAGCAGTGAGCAACACTTTCTTATAAACGCACCGGACGCCAGCGCCCGGCAACTCACTCCTCTCCTTGGGGCAGGGCAAAAAAGAAGGTAGCGCCTTCCCCCCCCTTGCCTTCAGCCATGACGTGGCCCCCGTGGCGCTGGATAATGCGCTGGACGATGGCCAGACCCACGCCGGTGCCTTCGTATTCAGAACTCGCGTAGGGGTGCCGGACGCAGGCGTGGTGGCCTTCGGTGATGAGCCGGCCTGGATAACTCCCCGCGGGGTGCATGCATAGAGGTCTAACCAAAAGGAGATATGGTAGAGTGGACAATCCTGACCACCACCACCCTACCACATCCTCGTTCTCTTAAAACTAAAGGGGCAATCAGTCAATTGGGGTATTGTCTATGCTTGCGTTAAATCCCAAAAAACCTAGCCGGAAAGCCGGGTGGCCCATTTTTGCATATCTTGGATAAATGGGCTGGAATTCCAAGGTATAGGATTTGCCTTCCTGTAAGTTGACGGTCACCGTCTTGGTAAGATTCGTTTCTGAAGCGGCAAGATATATCCGATGCGTTCCGGCCCGCAGTCGGATTCGCTTCTCCAGCCTATATCTCATACCGTCGCCCTCATCTGGGGAATGCTGGTCACCCGCCACCGGGGTTTTCTCCCGTTGGCCGGGAGCATCCCAGGTGACCGCTTGGCCGTCGATATTCAAGATGAAGCGATATGCAGGCTGGCCATGGGGACAGTTACGAGACTCCAACAAGAGACCTTCTCCAGGTAAATGGGTTTTAAGGGAAGCCTTGATGACCACATCGGCAAAGCCGGCGGGCGGTCCCTCGGCGGTGGCGATCTCCTCAAAGACCCCCTCACGTTCGCTTAAGGATTGTGTCCGAGTTTGCTCCCGGGCGGCACCACAACTAGCAAAAATGACAGCCAGGGAAACCACCAGAACCACGCGCACCATGTTCTTCATGGCCTTTCTCCTTGACGCCTCAAGATTGGCGTCTCCTTTTTTACCCGGTTCATCCGGGATATTTCCTTCAGGATTCCCTCTTTGGCTCGGCGAACCATTGGTAGAGCACCGGTAGGACCACCAGGGTGAGCAGGGTGGCGGTAAACAGACCGCCCACCACTACCACCGCCAGGGGCCGCTGACATTCCGAGCCCGGCCCGCTGGCAAACAGGAGCGGGGTGAGACCCAGAATGGCCACCAGAGCGGTCATGAGTACGGGCCTGAGGCGCCGCTCACAGCCCTGGCGCACCGATTCTTCTAAGGGGAGCCCCGTGTCTCGCAATTGATTGATTTGCGAAACCAGGACCACACCGTTCAATACTGCCACCCCGAAGAGGGCGATGAAGCCCACCGCCGCGGGGACGCTCAGATAGAGGCCGGTGATCAGCAGCCCCAAAATGCCGCCTATAAGGGCCAAGGGCAAATTGAGCATGATGAGACTAGAGTACCGGAGCGATTGGAAGGTTAGGAAAAGCAGGAGATACACCAGGGCCAAGGTGACGGGCACGATGAGCAGGAGGCGCTGCATGGCCCGCTCCTGGTTCTCGAAGGTGCCGCCCCAGGTGGCGTAATAGCCCGGCGGCAGGGACAGGCGGGACGAAAGTAATTTTTGACCGTCGGTCACCACACTGCCGGTGTCCCGGCCTTTGATGTTGAACTCCACCACGATGCGGCGGCGGGCATTGTCCCGGCTGATCTGCAACGGCCCTTCGGTCTCGATGATCTCGGCCAACTCCGCCAAGGGGACGGACCCTCCTTTCGGAGTCGTCGCCAGGACGTTGGCGATGGCCTCCAGACTGTTGCGCCGTTCTTCCGGGAAGCGGACCACCACCTCGACGCGTATTTGACCCTCGACGATTTCCGTGGCCGCCTTGCCGCCCACCGCGGTTTCAATGACTTCCTGCACATCGGCCACGGTGAGGCCGTAGCGGGAAAGCTTGGCTCGGTCTATCTTGATGTTTAGATTCGGCATGCCGGCCACCTGCTCGGCCCGGAGGTCGGTGACTCCGGGCACCGTCCGCAGGAGGGCGGCCGCCTCTTCGGCCTTGGCCCGGAGCAGGTTCATGTCATCCCCGAAGATCTTCACCGCCACCTGGGATTTGACCCCGGAAACCAGGTGGTCCACCCGGTGGGCGATGGGCTGAGAGAAGTTGTAGGCGACGCCGGGAATCTTCTCCAGTTCTACCCGCATCTTGGCGATCAAATCCTCGACAGTGCGGGCGTTGCGCCACTGACTCCGGGGCTTAAGGACCACGATGGGCTCGCTGGATTCCACCCCGTGCGCTTCCGTGGCGATCTCCGCGGCGCCGATTTTGGAGACCACGGACTCCACTTCGGGAAATTTCAAGAGGGCCTGCTGCATCTGGCGCTCCATCTCCACCGACTGGGACAGGGAGACCGACGGCAAACGGATCGTGATATTGGTGATATAGCCTTCATCCAGGCGGGGGATAAACTCGGTTCCAAGAAAAGGCACCGCGGCTAAAGACAGCGCCAAAAGACCCCCGGCGCCCAGCAGCACGGTCTTGCGGTTTTCCAGGGCCAGGGCCAGTACCGGACGGTAAACTCGCTGAGCCGCCCGCACCAGGATGCTGACGCGTTCCGGCACCGGCTTGAGCACATACGAGCACAGGGATGGGATCGCAACTATGGAAAGAACCAGGGAGGCCAAAAGCGCAATGACCACGGTGAAGGCCAGGGGCGCGAACATTTTCCCCTCCATGCCTTGCAGGGTCATGATGGGGAGAAAGGTCAAGGCGATGATCAGCTCTCCGAAGAGGCTGGGTTTCCGCACCTCCAGGACGGCGTTGAGCACCGTTTGGCCGAAATTCTGCCCAGGCTTCATCTCCCCGAGGTGATGCATGACGTTTTCCACCTGAATGATGGTGCTGTCCACGATCATGCCGATGGAAATGGCCAGCCCCCCCAGGGACATGAGGTTGGCCGACAAGCCCACTTGCCTCATGGCGATGAAGGTGGCTAGGGCCACCAAAGGGAGGGTGAGGGCGATGACCAGCGCCCCCCGGAAGCTGCGGAGGAACAGGTAAACCACCAGGATCACCAGGAGGACGCCCTCGGCGATGGCCCGGCCGACGGTGTTGATACAGTCCCGGACCAGACCGGTCCGGTCATAGAAGGCCTTGAGTGTGACGCCCTTGGGAAGGACGCCCCCGACATTCAGTCTATCGACCTTTTCCTTGACCGCACCCACCACCTCCCGGCCGCTGCCCCCCCGGATCATGAGGACGATGCCCGCCACTTCTTCCCGTTTGCCATCCTTGAGCACCGCCCCCCAACGGCTGGCCGGACCTTCGCTCACCTTGGCCACGTCTTTAATCAGGACCGGGGTGCCGTTGACCTCCTTGAGTACCACCCCTTCAATATCCTGGATGGATTGCATCAGCCCGAGTCCTCGAACCAGGGCCTGTTCGCTGCCTCTTTCCAGGACGTTGCCGCCGGCATTGGCATTGCTGGCGGTTAGGGTGCTGAAAACCTGCTTCAAGGTGAGATCGAACTTCCGCAGCCGGTCAGGATCGACCTGCACTTGGTATTGCTTGACATAGCCGCCGAAGGAGTTGATGTCGGTGACACCGGGCACAGTTTTCAAAAAGGGCCGGACAATAGCGTCCTGGATGGTGCGCAGACGCATGAGGCGGGCGGTCTCCTGGCCGGGTGTGGCGGGCGGCGGAGCGTTTTCTTCTTCCAGGGTGTACTGGTAGATTTCGCTTAAGCCCGTGGCGATGGGCCCCAGAACCGGGTCCGAGCCCTTGGGCAATTTCTCCTTAGCAGCGATGAGGCGCTCCAACACCAGTTGCCGGGCGAAGTAGAGGTCTACGTGGTCGGCGAAGACCACAGTGATCAGCGAAAACCCGAAGCGAGAAACGGAGCGGAGCTCGGTCATGTCGGGCAGACCGGCTAATTGCACCTCGATTGGGAAGGTGACCTGCTTTTCCACCTCTTCGGGAGACATGCCGGGCCAGGTGGTATAGACTTGCACCTGGACATTGGTGACGTCCGGGAAGGCATCCACCTGGAGCTTCATCGAAGCATAAACCCCGTACGCCACCAGTCCCGCCAGGGCGATCAGGACCAGGAAGCGATGCCGCAAGCAGCTTTGAATAACCCGCTCAATCATCTTCAGCCTCCTCGCAGCCCGCACTAATGGGCATGTCCATGCCCTCCGCCGAGGCTGCCCCGGCTGACGCCCTTCTCCAGTTCGGATTTCAGGGTGAAGCCTCCCTGCACCACCACCGGCTCATCCGCGTCCAGACCATCCAGCACTTCCACGCGGCCCCCACCTTTTACTCCGGTCTTGATAAGATGCTTTTGGTAGATGCGGGGGGCCATTTCCACGAAGACAAAGAGATCGCCGTTGGCGGCCAGGACTGCGGTTTCTGGAACGCTCAGGACGGTGCGCTGGCCCACCCGAACGGCGATATTGGCGAACATCCCGGCCTTGAGACGGTTGTCGGGATTATCCACCCGCACCCGGGCCCGGACGGTGCGAGTGGTCTTGTCCACCATGTCGGCAAGGAAATCCACCCGGCCCGGAAATTCCTCTTGGGACAAGGAGCTTACCGTTATCGTCGCTTGAGAACCTACGGTCACTGAAGGCAAATCTTTCTCAGGGATCTGGACGAAGCACCAGAGGGCGGAGGTGTCGGCAACAGTGAAAAGCTCCTCCTCTTCCTTGACCACCAGGCCGGGGGTGACTTTCCGGTCCACCACCCGCCCGGCAATGGGAGTCCGAAGGGCGAAGCTAGCCCCGGACCGGGAGCCTTTCGGCAACGAGGCGGGGATGGCACCGCCGGCCCCCAGGAGGCGAAGGCGGTTTTGGGCATAATCCAGATCGGCCCGCTCAACTTCCAGACGGGCCTGGCGCTCCTGGAGTTCGGCCCGGCTGATGGCCTTGCCCTCATAAAGCTGGCGGGCCCGGTCATAGGCCTTTTGGGCGGCGTTGAATCTGGCTGTCGCTTGCCGGGAGCCCATCTGGGCTTGACTCAGTTCAACGCTGTCAATAATTGCCAGAACATCCCCCGGCTTCACCATTTGCCCATAGTCGGCGACGATCTGCACCACCCGTCCCGGCACCCGAGAGCGGATTTTAGCCAGGCGCTCTTCATTGAAGACCAGCTCTCCGGTAAATAACACCCGATTTTCCAGGGGACCGAGAACCACAGGGGCCGTCTCAATTTTAGCCTGCTGCACCGCCTCCGGGGTCAGCTTCACCTGACCTGGCGTCGGCGCCTCGGGTTCTTTCGCATCGTCATGTTTGTCATGATCGTCATGCTTGGCATGATCGTGATCAGCATGTTGCTCGTGCTCATGCCGCTCGTAGATGTACCATCCCAGGAGGCATGCTACACTCAGAGCAGCCATCATGATTACCAGCCATCTAGTCTTGCTCAAACGCAACCGCATCACTTGACACCTCCGCCGGCTAGCCGCCAGAGCTCCACCCGAGCCAGGCGGTAATCCAGCATGGCCTTGTAGTAGTCCTGTTCCGTACCCCGATAAACCCGGCGGGAATCCAGGAGTTCCAGCAAGCTGGTTTTGCCGTGCTCATAGCTGAACTGGGCCACCCGGAGCGATTCGGTGGCCTCCTTGAGAATGGCGGTCTTAAAGGACTCTACCTGCCGCCGGGCCGTTTCATAGAGGCTGTATTGGGAAGCCAACTTGGTTTCCAGGTCTTGTTTGAGAAGTCGGAGTTCGGAGTCGGCCTGGCTTTTAGCGGCTGCGGCCTTGGCTGCTTCGCCTTCCTTGCGGTTCCATAAGGGGAGGGGAATGCTGAGGCCGCCGCCGGTGGCCCTCAGGTCCACATCCTGGGTATGGAAAAACTTCACCGTCACATCCGGTACCCAGGCCTGGCGCTCCGCCCCCAGGGTGCTCTCCGCCTGTCGGACCTGGGCTTCCTGGGCCGCCAGCAGGGGATGAGAATCAAAGGCTGCTTCTTGCCAGCGCTTCAGGGGCACGACCGGCTCAATGACTTCGCCTTCGCCGGACAGGGCGAAATCGGCGGGTAAGCCGCTACCCATGAACTGCCGCAAAACCTGCCGGTCTCCTGCCAGAGTGGTTTTGGCCTTGTCATATTCCCGTTCCAGAGAAAAAAACTCCACCCGGGCCTTGACCAGTTCAATGGGTCGGCTTTCTCCCAGGCTCACCCGTTTTTCGGCAATACCCAGGAGGGTTTTGGCCGATTCCAGGTTTTCGGCGGTTATCTTCACCAGTTGTTCGTCGGTAAGAACCCGGTAATAGAGTTCCCGGCAGCGGGCTCTAACGTTGATCTGTTCTTGGGTGAGCTTCTGGCGGGACGAGTCAATGCCGAAGCGGGCGGCCTCCTGCTTCTTGCCCCGCCGCCCCGGCCACTCGATGGTTTGAGAAACACCGATGGTGTAGCCTGTGCCATACGTTCCCCCTTCCAGGGCCTTTTGACTGCTCACCAAACCTTCCACTTCCGGGTTGGGGTACTGCCGGGCGATGCGCAGTTCCGCTTCACTCTTCTTGATCTCCGCCCCGGCGACTTTCAAAGCCGGATGCGTCTTCAAGGCCATCTCTTCCAGTTCCGGGAGAGAATAGGCCCGGAGTCCGGCCATAACTCCGCCGGACCATAGGGGGGCCAAACAAAAGACCACCCCCACGGCAAGCCTCTTGAGGTTCACCATACACCTCCGTGGTTCCGCGAGTGACTATTGAAATTTATTTAAAAAACAGACGGTAAAATAGAGCGGATGGGCTATGCCCGGGGGGGATGAAAAATGCTGGAAGCAAAGATTTTAAGTGGCGGTTGTTCTTCGAGGGCATGGAAGGGTGAGGTGTAGTCACCGACCTTCAGTTGCGGACTTAGCCGCGAACGTGAGAGGCATCGAGTGGCAGCCACAACATTCGCTGTGGGCGCAATCCCCCGCGCAGTTATGGACATCGGCATGACAAGGTATGCACCACGTAAATGCCAGCACCGGCAGGAGGAAGAGTCCCACGAGCACCATGCCCAGACTGCGAGAGCCTCTCGAGAATTTCATAAGGGTGAAATATAATCTTTCCTTAACTTCATGTCAAGGTGTACAGGGACGACGTAGTGTCTTTCATTTAGCTGGGGCCTTGGTGTCTTGGTAGATATTTAGGGGGAATTTGTGGAAGGTTAAGGAGTAGTTAACTTATATTCAGCAATCCTTCGGTAAATTTTTAAAAAAGATATCTTGCCACTATACGCCCCCGCAAGAATATTTCGTTATGATATGGATATGTTACCCTTTGGGCAAGGCGTAGGGAGCGAACGAAGACTGGCCGAAGAAGGGTTCGCGAACACTGTTGAGGTCCAACGCATTACTGCCGTTTAGTACCGGAATTCCGAATTTCGCCTCCCCAAATGCTCCCAACCCGTTGTTTGTCCTCTCCGGCATGGAGCAGATTGTCGGCAGGACCGGTAAGAGATTACAAAATGATCGCCGCGCTTGACACCCCTTTAGGCTCTTACCGACCTGCCCTCTGCATCCATCCCAGTCATCGCAGAAAGTCTATATCGGTATAGCAAATGCCCGTAGCGACGAGGCGCACCGGAACTTCGGCTGCGCGGGGAGCTTCAATCTCAAGTTATCCGATCTTCAAGGGGGCCACCTTTCTGGGAGCCGGGCGGGAAATATATTTTGAATAATTTGCCGGAAGTGGTAAGATTGGAACCCCTTTCGGCAGGGCCTAGGACTTACTGGGTAAATTTCCCCTAAAGGCAAGGAAATGAGGACCATAAGGCCCCTTTGGTAACCCCGTCCCAGCGTTTTCGATCTCAGCAAAAAGGATAAAATGGAGGATCTTAGTGACCAGATCGGAAATAGTATCAGCTTTGCCTTGACCATGGGCGGGGGCAAAGTCTATTAATATGCTTCTCCAGAGGGCATTCTCAGCTGAATCTGCATGTCCTGAGGACAGACCCGCTTATGAATAATTTCAGCGACAAAGTCAGCTTCATTTGGTCGGTGGCTGACCTGCTGCGTGGGCCTTACCGCCCCAACCAATATAAGGACGTCATGCTCCCCCTGACCGTCCTGCGCCGGCTCGATTGCGTGCTGGAGCCCACCAAGGACCTGGTGCTTGCCGAACTCAAGCGCCGTCAGGGCGGCAAAATCAAGGACCTGGAACCGCTCCTGTGCCGGGTAGCCGGAGTAGGCTTCTACAATACCAGCCGCTTCACCTTCGAGAAGCTCAAGGGCGACCCCAACCATATCGCCGAAAACCTTACCCAATACGTCAAGGGCTTCTCCACCCGTGCCCGGGAGATCATCGAACATTTCGGCTTTGAGGAGCATATCGGCAAGCTCGACAAGGCCGACCGCCTCTACCTCGTGGTCTCGAAGTTCGCCGAGATCGACCTGCACCCCGACACGGTGCCCAATATCGAGATGGGCTACATCTTCGAGGAGCTGATCCGGCGGTTTAATGAGGCCTCCAACGAGGAGGCGGGTGACCATTTTACCCCCCGGGAGGTCATCCGCCTGATGGTGAACCTCCTGTTCCTGCCGGACAGCGAGGTGCTGACCACCAAGGGCATCGTCAAGACGCTGTACGATCCGGCCTGCGGTACGGGCGGGATGTTGTCGGTGGCCGAAGAGTATCTGCGCAAGCTCAACCCCGATGCTTGTCTGGAGGTTTTCGGCCAGGACTACAACGCCCAGGCCTACGCCATCTGCGGCTCGGACATGATGATCAAGGGCCAGGAGATCGAACACATCGCCTTCGGCGACAGCTTCACCGACGACCACTTCCCCGGGAAAAAGTTTGATTACATGCTGGCCAATCCGCCTTTCGGGGTTGAGTGGAAGCCCCAGGAGCAGACCATCCGCCGGGAGCACGAGGAGCAGGGCTTTGGCGGCCGTTTCGGCGCCGGGCTGCCCCGCATCAACGATGGTTCGCTGCTTTTTCTCCAGCACATGATCAGTAAGATGAAGGACCCGAAAGAGGGCGGCACCCGCCTGGGGATCGTCTTCAACGGCTCGCCCCTGTTCACCGGCGCCGCGGGCTCCGGTGAGAGCGAAATCCGGCGCTGGATCATCGAAAACGACTGGCTGGAGGCCATCGTGGCGCTGCCGGACCAGCTGTTCTACAACACCGGCATCTACACCTACCTCTGGATCGTCACCAACCGCAAGGCGCGGGGCCGCCGGGGCAAGATTCAATTGGTGGACGGCACGAGTTTTTTCAAGAAGATGCGCAAGAGCCTGGGCAACAAGCGCCACGAGGTCTGCGAGGATCAATGCGGGGAGATCACCCGTCACTATGGCGCACTAAAAGACAACCTGTACGTCTGCCTCTTTGACAACCGGGACTTCGGCTATAGACGGCTCACCGTGGAACGCCCTTTGAAGCTCAACTTCGCCGTGACTCCGGAGCGCCTGGCGCGGCTGGAACAGACCCCGGCCTTCCAGAGACTTGCCACCAGCAAAAAGCGGGTGGACTCCAAGGCGGCCCAGGCCGAAATTGCCGAAGGGATTAAACTCCAGAAGACTATGGTCTCCGCCCTCAATAACTTGGTCATTCATGGGGATGTAAAAAATCGGGAGAAGTTCGCCTCCATGGTGAAGGCGGCCTTCCGGAAGGCCGGGGTAGCGGTCCCGGCCCCTTTGTTCAAGGCGATCCTTGCGGCGCTGTCTGAGCGGGACGAGACCGCGGACGTCTGCATCGACGCCAAAGGCCACCCGGAGCCCGACCCCGAGCTGCGGGATTTCGAAAACGTGCCGCTCAAAGAGGACGTGATTGAATATCTGCGGCGGGAGGTCTTGCCCCACGTGCCTGACGCCTGGGTGGACGAGTCCAAGACCAGGGTGGGCTACGAGATCAATTTTAACCGCTACTTCTACCAATACACCCCGCCCCGCCCCTTGGCGGAGATTGAGGCGGACCTCAAGCAGATCGAACAGGACATCGCCGCGATGCTGGCGGAGGTGACGGCGTGAGGTGGCGGCATTATCACCAATATAAGCCGTCCGGCGTCGAGTGGCTGGGGGAGGTACCGGAAAACTGGCACATCATACGCCTCAAGTACACCTCCTCCTTAAATGATGAAGTTCTATCGGAGGGTACTGACCCCGACTATGAAATTCAATATGTCGATATCAGTAGTGTTGATGCCTCTGAAGGTATTAAGAAGAAAGAGATTATGCGCTTCGAGGAAGCTCCTTCCCGCGCACGCCGTCGTGTTCGGGACGGGGATGTTATTATTTCCACTGTCCGTACCTATCTTCGAGCCATAGCCCCGATCCATAATCCTGAGGAAAACCTTATCGTTTCTACGGGGTTTGCCGTGGTAAGGCCTATAAAAGGTGTGAATAGTCATTTTGTCGCTTATGCTTTGCGTGCACCCTACTTTGTTGAGGCAGTAGTTGCACGTTCAGTGGGTGTGAGTTACCCGGCGGTCAACGCAAGTGAGATTGGCGACCTAAAAATAGCTCTTCCAACAGATTCCGAGCAGAGCGCCATCACCGCCTTTCTGGACCGGGAGACAGCGCGGATTGACGCCCTGATGGAGAAAAAGCAGCGGCAGATCGAGCTGTTACAAGAGAAGCGCGCCGCCCTCATCAGCCACGCCGTCACCAAGGGTCTGGACCCCAGTGCCCCACTGAAGGACTCCGGCGTGGAGTGGCTTGGACAAATCCCGGCCAATTGGGAGATAAAGAAGCTAAAGTATTTGGTTGAGGGGGGATTAATTAATGGCCTTTTTAAAAAGAAGGAGTTTTTTGGATCTGGGATTAAATTAGTCAACGTGTTCGATGTTTATCGCAGGAATTTTCTTATAGACCACACCAGCCTTGATCGGGTGGAAGCAGACAAGGTCGAACAGAGCAAGTACGCTGTTAGGTCCGGGGACATTTTTTTTGTTCGTTCATCGCTAAAGCTCGAAGGTGTGGGACGTTCGGTGTGTGCGTTGGAAATCGAGGAGCCAACCGTTTTTGAATGCCATGTCGTCAGGGGCCGACCAATCCAACCTAAGATAAGCCCAAAGTTCTTAATTCACTTCCTCAACTCTACCTACGCAATCAATCGTTTCATTTCACTCGCAAATTTGGTAACGATGGCAACAATAGATCAGGATAAGATTAAGAGTCTCGAAGTGCCTCTACCCCCTCGCGATGAACAAGATAAGATCATGGCTTTTTTGGAGCGAGAAACAGAAACCATGGAGAAGCTGGAGAAGAGCATCACCAAAAGTATAGAAAAGCTCAAAGAACACCGCACGGCCCTCATCTCGGCGGCGGTGACAGGTAAGATCGACGTCCGGGAGGCAGCGGCCTGATGGAACCCTATATACCCGATAGCTTACCCCTGGACTCGATAGATTGGGCGGCGCACGTTTCCCTGATCGGCCAGGCCAACGCGGCGCTGGCCAGATATGATGGTATGCTCCAGGGTATCGTCAACCCGCGGTTATTCCTTTCGCCCCTCACCACCCAGGAAGCGGTGCTGTCCTC
Organism: Deltaproteobacteria bacterium; assembly: GCA_021817645.1. Classification (GTDB taxonomy): domain Bacteria; phylum Desulfobacterota; class Desulfobaccia; order Desulfobaccales; family 0-14-0-80-60-11; genus SURF-52. Next base: position 20,724 of record JAKAGH010000002.1, on the reverse strand, counting down.
CAGAATCGAAGGAACCCAGGCCAGCATGGAGGAAGTGCTGGAATACGAAGCCGACCCCCGGGAAGAGGTGGAGCCCTCGAAATATGCCGATATTCAGGAAATCATCAATTACCGGCGGGCCATGGGCCAGGCGGTGGAGAGCCTGGAAAAGCGCCCCCTCTGCCTGAACCTGATCCAGGAATTGCACGCCATCCTGCTGGACAGCGTGCGCGGCCGGAACAAGTCGCCGGGCCAGTTTCGCCGCATCCAGAATTATATCGCCCCCCCAGGATCTCCCATCGAGCGTGCCACTTTTGTGCCCCCGGCGCCGGACCGGCTCCTCCAGGCCTTGGACAACTGGGAAAAATATCTGCATTTCCAGGAGAAGGACGGGCTGGTGCAACTGGCGGTGATCAAGGCTCAATTTGAAATCATCCATCCCTTCCTGGACGGTAATGGCAGATTGGGCCGGATGCTGGTGCCCCTTTTCCTGTTCGATAAAAAATTGTTGTCCAGTCCGGTGTTTTACCTCAGCGCCTATCTCGAGGCCCACTGGGAAATTTATTTCGCACGTCTCAGAGCCATTACCCAAAAGCATGACTGGAACGGCTGGATTCAGTTTTTTCTGACCGCGGTGGTCGAGCAGGCTGCAGTTAACAGCGACCGGGTACGGGGCATGCTGCGTCTGTACGAAAACATGAAAAGCCGGATCGTGGAGATCACCCATTCCCAATTTGCCATTCAGGCCCTGGACGCCATTTTTTCCCGGCCGATCTTCCGGGGAGCCGATTTCCCAACCATTTCCGGCGTCCCCACCAAGCAGACGGCCGCCGCACTGGTGCGCCAGCTGATAGAGGCCGGGATCCTTAAGGTCATGCAGCCTGCAAAAGGACGCCGCTCGGCTATGCTGGGATTTCCGGAACTTATCAACCTGGTGGAGGGACGCCTGGTTGTGTAAAGCGAAAACACGACAAAAGATGTTGTGTAAAGTAATAAATTAATTGCTTGACACAAAGTATTTTGTGACAAATGGTCTTGAGGCAAAACCCGAGTATACGTAGTGCGAGGTAACTGGAGAGGTTTCACCCAATGCCGGGGCAGCACACCGAAAAGGCCTTTGAAACCGCCATCGAACAGCACCTGGTGGGAGCGGGCGGGTACGAAAAAGGCGACCGCGCAGCCTTCGACTCGGAACGCTGTCTTGACCCGGAAGTCTTCCTGGCCTTTGTCAGGGAGACCCAACCCAAGGAATGGGAATACCTGCAGAACCTCCAGAAGGACAGAGCGGGAGAGACGCTGCTGGACGACCTCTGCCGGGCTCTTAATTCCCCCCATGAGGGATGTTTGTCCGTGCTACGCCATGGGTTCAAGTGCTTCGGTAAGCTATTCCGAGCCGCCTACTTCGCCCCGGCCAGCCACCCCAACCCCGAGACGCAAAGGCTCTATGCCGCCAACCGTCTCACCATCACGCGCCAGCTGCGTTATTCCAGCCGGCACGGCAATACCTTGGACGTGGTCCTGAGTTTGAACGGCATGCCGTTGGCCACGGGGGAGCTCAAGAACCCCATGACCGCCCAGACCTGGCGGCACGCGGTGACCCAGTACAAAAATGACCGCGATCCCGCGGACCTGATCTTCCAGTTCAAGAAGAGGGCCCTGGTCCATTTCGCCGTGGATACGGATGAGGTGTACATGACCACGCGCCTGTCGGGCCGGAACACGCATTTCCTGCCCTTCAACCGGGGACGCGGCACCGGCGCCGGTAATCCCGACAACCCCGGGGGCTACAAGACCGCCTACCTTTGGGAAGGAGTCCTGGAGCGGCATAGTTTCCTCGATATCCTGGCGCGCTTCATGCACTTGCAGGTCGAGGAAAAGAAGCTCGGCGGCAAGAAGGTCCGGCGCGAGACCATGATCTTCCCGCGTTATCACCAGCTTGATTGCGTGCGCAAACTGGTGGCCGACGCCCGGGAGCGCGGCACCGGGACCAATTATCTGGTCCAGCATTCGGCCGGGAGCGGTAAATCGAACTCCATCGCCTGGCTGGCGCACCGACTCGCCAGCCTCTACGACGAAAAGGACGAGAAGGTCTATGACTCGGTCATTGTCGTGACCGACCGGGTGGTCCTGGATCAGCAGTTGCAGAACACTATTTACCAGTTTGAGCATAAGCAGGGCGTGGTGCACAAAATCGACGTGAACGCCACGCAGTTGGCGGAGGCCCTGGCCAGGGGCGTGCCCATTGTCGTGACCACGCTCCAAAAGTTCCCCTTTGTGACGGAAAAGATCGGGAGCCTGCCCCAGCGCCGTTACGCGGTCATTGTCGATGAAGCCCACAGTTCCCAGGGCGGTGAGACGGCGACGGAACTCAAAGGCGTCCTGGCCGCCGCCATCATTCGCGAAGAAGCGACGAAGTACGCCACGGAAGAGAGCCTGCCCACCTATGAGGAAGAAATCCTCAAGACCATGGCCAAGCGCGGGCGGCAGCCCAACATCGGCTTTTTCGCCTTCACGGCCACACCGAAATACAAGACGCTGGAGGTCTTCGGCCGTCCGGGAGCTGACGGTAAACCCGAGCCTTTCCATCTCTACAGCATGCGGCAGGCCATCGAAGAAGGCTTCATCCTCGACGTGCTTCAGAACTACACGACGTACAAGACGTACTATCGGCTGATCAAATACATCGAAGACGATCCCAAGGTGGACAAGCGCAAGGCCGGCCGGGCCCTGGCGCGATTCATGAGCCTGCATCCGTATAACATCGCCCAGAAGACAGAAGTCATGGTGGAGCACTTCCGCCACTTCACCATGCACAAGATCGGCGGCAAGGCCAAGGCCATGGTGACGGCCTCCAGCCGCCTTCATGCTGTCCGCTACAAACAAGCTTTTGACAAATACATCGCCGAGAAAGGCTATAAGGGCATCAAGACTCTGGTGGCCTTCTCCGGTACCGTGGTAGATCCCGACGCTCCAAGCGTGGAATATACCGAAGTCAGCATGAATGGGGGTATTCGGGAGAAGGAGCTGCCCGAGCGGTTCGGGACGGACCAATACCAGGTGCTGCTGGTAGCCGAGAAGTACCAGACCGGCTTCGACCAGCCGCTCTTGCAGACGATGTATGTGGATAAGCGCCTGGCGGGCATTCAGGCGGTGCAAACGCTGTCGCGTCTTAACCGCACTCATGCTGGCAAGGAGGATACTTTTGTCCTCGACTTCGTGAATGAGGCGGAAGAAATTTTGGCGGCGTTCCAGCCCTATTACGAACAGACGCTCATCGGTGAGCGGGCCGACCCAAAACAGCTTTATGAACTGCAGGCGAAGCTGGAAGCGGTGCAGGTCTACTATAAAGCGGAGGTGGCGGAGTTCTGCAAGATTTTCTACAAGCCCAAACGCCATCAGACCGCGGCAGACCATGCCCGGATGAATGCCTGCATTGACCCGGCGGTAAACCGCTATCGCGATCTGGAGGAAGAGGTCCGGGAGGAGTTCCGCAAGACGCTGGTGGCCTACCGCAACCTGTATGCCTTCCTCTCGCAGATCATCCCCTTCCAGGATTCGGATCTGGAGAAGCTATATTCCTACATTCGTTTCCTGCTAACCAAGCTGCCCCGGGGCGACCAGGGGCCGGTCTATAACTTCGATGATGAGGTGGCGCTCAAATTCTACCGGCTGCAAAAAATTAGCGAGGGCTCGATCAACCTGGAACCGGGTAGAGAGGAGCCGGTGTCGGGTCCGACGGACGTGGGTACCGGGATTGCCCGGGGCGAGGAGATTGAGCTTTCAAAGCTGATCGATCTTCTAAATGACCGGTTTGGTACGGAATTTAAGCCCGGGGACCAGCTTTTCTTCGATTCGATCCGCGAGGACGCAGTGGCCGATACGAACTTGCGCCAGGCGGCTAGCGCCAACACCATGGAAAATTTCGGTTACGTTTTCCGTAAGGCCCTGGAAGGATTATTTATTGACCGTATGGAGCAAAATGAGGAGATCACAGCTAAGTTCTTGAACGAGAAGGATTTCCAGAAGGCCGTTACCGGCCATCTCCTGGAGCAGGTCTACAGGCAGATCCGAGCAGAAGACGCACAGGATTCTCAGACGTAGGTCATGAGCACAGATCACGCTCTGGCCAAAGGTGTATAGCACCGCGCCACTTCTTCATGGCCTTTGTTGCACTCCGGGTGCTAATGACAATCTAAGATTGGCCTACCCCTTCATTCTTAGTATGCTGTTTGTTGCCTGGGCGGAGGATAAAGCACCGATGGGTGCAACTTGTGCGCCGCAGTGGGAAGAATCAGCCGAGGGATAGGGTTAACGGGTCATAGAAGCTCTCGCTTTTTTGTGTGAGAATCCGTGTGAGAGATTCCCTCCAAAATCTGCCAGAAGGTGAAAAATCGGTTAGTGGATAGAAAATTAAAATCCATCAATATCAATAAGTTGCCATAAATTGAGGAGTTGTGAAGCTCGGTGGTATGGACTCAAAATCCCCCGAGGGCAACCTTGTGCCGGTTCGAGTCCGGCCTCCGGCACCAAGTAATTGCAGATACTTAAGCGAGGGTTTAGGTTAACGGGCCTAAACCCTTTTCCATTTCTGGGTGAGACTCATTGTAACGTCGCAGATATTCGGCAATCCGCCGCCAGCCAAAGCCCTGCGACCGCAGCCGCTTAATCATTCATTGTATTGGAATAGCAGGCGTAGATGAAGACGCTGGCCCGGGTCAACACCGTCCGGACAATGGACTCCAGCTTGATCTGCTCCGGTGGCAAGGGCAAGTTGAGGTGGTGAAGATACCCCTTGACCCCATCCAAATTGGCCGCCAGTCATTGCCAGACGTGGCCGGTTGCAGGCCCTGGCTCACACTGCGGGAAAATTCCAGAGCCTGGCTGGCAATGATGGTCAACAGGCTGAAAAGGGGGATGAGGATGAGGAGGGCCGGGGCCAGGGCCCGCCGCCCTCAGAGCAGCCGGCCCAAGGGCAGATACAGGGGCTAGAAAAAATCCTTAACTCCCTAATTTTTTCCTTGACTTCTCCTATTATTTTTAACTATAAAAAAAACATTAAAAAAACATAATATATATCATTTTGATAGAAAACTGCCGGCACCTTTATGACTTTCCTCCAGGCGCTGGAAGTCCATCCGCACCACCAATATCCCGGAACGGCTTTCCGGGAGGTGCGCCGGCGCACCCGGTCCATGAAGAACTGTTCAACCAGTGAAGCCAGTTTTGATCGAATCTTCTATAGCATAACCCCAATGCTCAACAAAAACTGGAGAGGTGAAACCCTGAAACCAATTTCAATCATTTAAACCAAATTTCCACAATTTAATGGACATCACCGGGGGGGGGCGATGCGCAAAATTTCCATTTCCGCACTGACTTTTGTCTTTGTAATCCTGGTTTTTCTTCTTTCTTTCTCAAAAGCACCGGCAGAGGACAAAAAGGCCGAAAAGGCCAATGCAGGGTATGCAGGCGCGGAAACCTGCCAAGCCTGTCACCAAAAAGTGTACGATATCCTCGCCAAGACGGCTATGGGCACCCTGTTTTTGAAGCACCCCCGTACTGCTGGTGAAAAACTTGGGTGTGAAACATGTCATGGACCGGCAACAGAGCATGTTGGTTCGGGAGGCACATCATTCGCGGGTATGGTTCGATTTACGAAGGGGACGCCCACGCCGATTTCCATGCAAAACGATGCCTGTCTCAAGTGCCATCAAAAGAGGAATAGGCTTTTCTGGTCGGGCAGTGTTCATGACACCAACGGCGTCGCTTGCACATCGTGCCACGTAGTCCATACGGGACCGGGAGCAGCGAATCGTTTTCAACTCGCCCGTTTAACCGTAGCGGATACGTGCAATACCTGTCATAAAGAGCAAGTTCGTGCGGAGAACAAATTTTCCCATCATCCCGTGCGCGAGGGAAAAATGAACTGCGCGAGTTGCCACAACCCACACGGGACTGCTTCCCCCAAGCTCGTAAAAGCTATTTCCACTAGAGAACTTTGCTTCAATTGTCACGCCCAGTACCGAGGTCCGTTCATTTTTCAGCATCCGCCCGTCATGGAGGATTGTTTCAATTGCCATCAGCCCCACGGCAGCGCCTATCCCGCCCTGCTGAAACAACCTCCCATCAGGTTGTGCCGGGATTGCCATATTACCTTCCACAACGTCAATTTCACGATCTCGGGGGCGGGGGGGGCGGAAAAGAGAAGGATAAATATGATGGCCGGCTCGGCGTGCGTCAACTGTCACCGGAACATCCACGGCAGCAACAATATCCAGGGCAATTTATTCTTTAGATAAAAAGGGGGGGGTGATGAAGCTTAAGAGAGAAATCCTGGTCGTTTTTCTCGCAGTCATGTTTATCACTCTGACCTGCGGGGGTGGCTTCGCTGACATGGACGCGGGGACCAATTACACCTTGGGCGGCTATATCGCCTTGGGTGGAGGATGGGTCTCCGATCAACCCAGACATATGGACCGGTCATATTTGAAAAAGTATGTTCCCTTCCCCGAAGGGTTTCTCGCGGATACCGATATCTGGCTGAAGAGCAAGGACGGCCTCGAATATTATAATTTCCGGATGAGCCATCCGGGATTAGCAGATCAGGATTACTTGCTCCAGATAGGCAAACTCGGGCTCTATCATGCCCAAATTGAGTATGACCAGCTCCAAAACCTTTACTGCACGGTGAATCCCACTGCTAACCGTATTGGGATTGTGTTGCAGAGACTGCGGTTCAGCGGCTACTACTCGCCCACACTTAATTTCACCCTGTTCGCCGAGGACCAATTCCTGAAAAGAAACGGCTGGCAGGCAGGGAGCTACCTTACTGGTCCTGGCAATCCCTATAATTTTACCACCTTTCTCAGACCGATTAATTATAAGCAAAACGACCTGAGAGTCGGCGCGGAATATGATCAGCCGACTGAAAAGCGGTCGATTTTTCAGGGTCGCGTCTCTTATCATCTTTCGACCTTTGATAATGGGCAGGCAGACGTTTTGGCCAGGCAGCAGCCGGTCGGGGCGCTCGCCTTTAACTCCCTGCCCGGAAGCAATATGGCCAACTACGTTACCGGTGAGGGGGCACTGGACCTGAAGTCCTACAAGACCAGGATCACCGGTTCGTTGTCCTACGGCTGGCTGTCCCAGAACGACTATGTCTTCGAGAGTGCCACTGGTGCTGGGCCCCCTCCTACCGTGGCTGGCAGATTTGACGGCCTTGCGGGTCTCAGCGCTTCGACTCTGGCCGCGGATCTTGCAGGCATAACCCGTCCAATCGCCCCGTTAACCTTGAGATATGCGTACAGGGCTTATAATTATTCGAATGATAACAAAGCTTCAGAAAATCAAGTTTTGCTGAGGGCATTCGGAAACAACCCAACCCTTCTGGCAGCTGAGCACTATTCGTATTTCCGGCAGGGCATCAACCTCGGCGCTGATTATAGAGTGAACAACAAGGTGGCCGTCACTGTCGGCTATAACTGGAAAGGAGACACCCGCGGCAATGAACAGGGCAATACCTCGAGTCACACGCCCCAGGCGGGCGTCAGGGTGTCTCCTACTAACTGGCTGAGCCTGCTGGCCAACTATTCGTTCACCACCAGGACGGGGAGTAATCCTCTGGCGTTTGTGACGCAGACGGGGGATCCGACGGCCGTGCTGGTGCCGCTGACTTACAAATTCTACTCGGGCAGCCTCAACCGGAACAACGCCAATTTCGTTGCCGAAGTTTATCCCTGGGATACTGTCACCTGCTCCGGTAATTTCTCGATCTATAACGACAATTTTACCAACTCGGCCCTTGGTATCCAAAGCGATCGAGGCTGGTCGACCGGAGTGGATGTGAGCTGGAGGCCGCATGACCGGGTGGCGTTGAGCCTGGGATACGACCACCAGCAACTCCAAGTTAAAGAACTGGCCCCCAATGGCGCAATTAATGGGGAAGTTGCTCGGATCCAGGGTGATTCGGGCCCCACTTTGACCACCTCCGATTCATATGACACTTTTTTCGCCAGTGCGGACTTTAAGCTCATTCCGAAAAAGGTGAAGCTCACGACCAGGGCCAGCTACTCTTTTGCGAAATCGGATTTCCACAACTCGTTCATGCCCAATCTGAACGAAACCTTTGCCGATATCCGTACATTTCTCACCTATCAGTACAACGAGCACTGGGCTATCAGAGGGGGATACATATACGAGGCCTTCTTCATGAGCCAGGCGTACCAAACGCTTTACACGCGGGGAATCACTGCGGCGGGCGCGCCGGGCGCCAGTCAGGCGTTTAATACCCTGGACGGGTTCTACAGGAACGCCACGGCGCACGTGGTGCAGGCATTTTTACAGTACAAGTTTTAGTTTGGGCTGAAGGGGTGAGTGGCAAGAGTGATTTCAACCGCGTCTGCATTGTTTTAAGCTTGTTTCTATCATGCACCGCAGATAAACTGGAAACAGCGGGGGCTCTCCGTTCATGATTGCCGTGGCCCAAATACAGGAGGAAAAATGAAATCTAAAGTTATGGTCTTTTTTTTGGCATCGATTGGAATTGCCGCTTTTGCATGGGCTCAAGGCGGTTCTGCGGAAAAGGGAAAAGCCCTGGCAGATAGCAAAAAATGCGCCCTGTGCCACAAGGCGCCCGAACCGGGCAAGCCCGTCCTGGGCAAGCCCATTGAAATGCTTGCCGGGGGCAAGACCGACGCTTTCCTCAAGGAGGCGATCACCAACCCCAAGAAAGCCATCGATCCCAAAGTAAAAATGCCGGAATTCAAGTTAACCGATGCAGAACTGCAGGACGTGATAGCTTATCTTAAGTCAGTTGCGAAACACTAACGGTTGTGACCGGCTGCAGCCACTCTTTTAGCATCGATTTGGAACCCCTTCGTTCATGAAAGGGCCTAAGTCCAAGCGTTCCCAATGGGTTTCCGCCCTGGTCGGCAACTGGGTTGGCATCTTCGGCGTTGTGGTGGCCGTGTGCTGCCTGTTCGTCGAGCTTTTTCTGATAGCAGTTGACCTGTTTCAGGGTTTCAGACAGCCCTACATGGGCATCCTGATCTACCTGATTGTCCCGTCATTTGTTTGGATTGGCCTCATTTTCGGGGGAGTGGGAGCATGGCTGGAACTCCGCCGGCGCAAAAAACTAACGGCGGCTGAGGCCCGCGATGAGGCAAGTGGCGAGAGGCGCACGCGCCAACTTGTCGTGGCGCTTGCCTGCACATCCCTTTTTCTTTTGCTCACCTCGTTAGGAAGCTACCGCGCGTTTCAGGTGACGGAATCGTCGGAGTTTTGCGGCGCTTTGTGCCACACGCCGATGAAGCCGGAATACACCACGTACAAAATCTCTCCCCACGCCAGGGTACGATGCACGGAATGCCATATCGGCCCGGGCGCTTCCTGGTTTGTCCGCTCCAAGCTCTCCGGCCTCTATCAGGTCTATGCAACCGTTACTAACTCATATCCACGGCCCATTCCAGTGCCGGTCCAAAACCTGCGGCCCGCGCCGGAAACCTGCGAACAGTGCCATTGGCCGGCGAAATTTTTTGGATGGGTGGAACTGCGCCGCCAATTCTTCCTGCCTGACAAGCAAAACACTCCGTGGAATATAAGATTGCTGGTGAAGGTGGGAGGGGCAGATCCCACCAAGGGGCCGGTTGAAGGCATCCACTGGCATATGAATGTGGGCAACCGCATGGAGTACATTGCCACGGATGAGAGCCGGCAAACCATCCCCTGGGTGCGCGTGACGAATCGACAGACAGGCGCGGTCACCGTCTACCAGTCAAAGAACGATCCATTGACCCCCCAACAAAAAACTCTGCCCGTGCGGGTGCTCGACTGTGTCGACTGCCACAATCGTCCCACCCACATTTTCGATTCTCCCTATACCGCTCTGGATGCTTCCTTGTGGCTGGGTCGTATCGATCCTGCCATTCCTTCCATAAAAGCGAAGGCGGCCGAGGCTCTAGTCAAGGCCGCCGGGGCTGTTTCGCAGGCCCCTGGGATTGCCCTGATTGCTGAAAAACTCTCGAAAGGGTACCCTGATTACCAGGACCAGCCAAAGATCGGGCAGGCGATCTCCGAGACTCAGAGGATCTTTCGAGACAATTTCTTCCCGGAAATGAAAACGGACTGGAAAGTGCGGCCAAACAATATCGGGCATTATATTTGGCCGGGTTGCTTTCGCTGCCACGATGGTTCCCATGTCAACGAGACAGGCCGGGCCATCTCCAATGCCTGCAACTCGTGTCATATAATCACCGCCCAGGGCGGTCAGCAACCGGAGACCATGAGCCTGCAGGGGTTGAAATTCGACCATCCTGGAGGAGAAATCCCCCCGGAAATCCTGTGTAACCAGTGCCATACCGGCGCGCCTTAGTCTGTCGATGACAAATCGAGATGTGTACAATTCCTGGGTTTTTTCGCAAGGTCAAAACGGCGGTAAACGACAGGAGCCTTAACTCACGCGGGCGGATTAATCCCCGATCTGAGCGGCCACTTGCTATTCCGTGTAATGTTTGAGCGTAACGGCCTTGGCGGGGCATTCAGCCCCAGCCAGATTGTGCTTCAAAAATTCTTGGGCCAGCTCCATACCAGGGGGGCTGAAAAAAGAAATTATGAAAAATTTGGCGGACAAAGCATTGACTAAGGGAGGGCGGTAGGAGTCCCATCAGGGTTATGGTCCATGGCCAGAGATAGAGGAGATAGATAAGTTGAAGAAATCAGGGAAATTACCGTTGCTGCTGGTCTTGGCCCTGGCATTGAGTCTGGGTCTGGTGGCCTCCGTCTGGGCCCAGCCCATGGGGAAGGGCATGGGCCACGGCCCCGTGATGATGAATCTGACCCCGGAGCAGGCAGGCAAGATTTTCGACCTCAATGAAAAGATGTATGCCGACACCGCCAGTCTGCGCAGGCAGATGATGGTCAAGAATGCGGAACTGGAGGCCTTGGGGAAGGCGGAGAAGCCTGATCAAAACGCCATCCAGGCCAAGCAGAAGGAGTTGAATGCTCTGGGAGACCAGATACTGGAGAAGATGACGGCCACCCGGTCGGAAGCCAAGAAGATCGCCCCCAATTTCGATATGGGTCCCGGACCCGGGATGGGCATGGGCATGTGCCCAGCTGCTGGACCGCCGCCTCCGCCGCCACCTCCTGGCCGCAAATGACCCCGGCGCGGCGCAGGAACTTCTGAATAAGAGCGGGATATTTTGTCCTGCAAATCTATGCCCTTGACTCCTGCCTCCTCCTACATGACCCGGGGGATTGGCGGCTCAGGCTCTTGATTCGCGGGCAGGACCTTTCCCTCTTCCACCGGCGCTTCAGGAGGCTGGGCAGCTTTGCGAGGTTTTATTTTCTTGGGTTTTTTTTTGGCAAGGTGTGCCGCGTCCACGGGGTGTGGGGAGAGATAGCGGGAGCTGACATAACCTATCGTCCCATCCTTTTTTACCTTAATCTGAGTCCAATTTTGGATCTCCCCCATCTTTTCCACTTCGGCATTTAATTTCAGGGCAGTAATTTTTTTGCAATCCAGGCCGGGACAGGCCCGCAAGCTAAGCTGATTGGCGGTCACATAAAAAGTGGGGCGCGCTGCTTTGGGTTGCGCCGGCCTTGGCGGCAGCGGCGGCGGCGATGGTGGCACTTTGCTAACCTGCGTCTGACAGCCAAGCAGGCAAATAATCAGCCCTAAAGCGCAAAGCCAGGCGCCGCGGCCCTTATTAATGGTTGCTGGTCCCATTTGGCTTAAGCTTCCGGGGATTCAGCGGAGTCCATCATGGTGTATCCTTTGTCAATGGCGTATTTTATCAACTCGATGGATTTCCTGAGGTCCAATTTAGCCTTGATGTTATAGCGATGCGCTTGAACGGTTCTGATGCTAAGAGACAGCAGGTCCGCGATTTCTTGGTTAGTTTTGCCTTCTGCCAGGAAACTCAAGATTTGCATTTCCCGATCACTCAAGGGATCTTCCTGCCAGGCCAGGTCCCCAAGGCGCTTTTTGGCCTTGATCTCGGGAATCCGTTCGGCTAAAAGGGTCGAAATATAGGTTCCCCCACCCCGGATCACCTTGATCGCGGCAATCAGTTCCTCATGGGTATCTTCTTTGAGCAGGTACCCCTGAACCTGCAAGGATATGGCCCGGTAAAAATGTGCCCGGGTTTTGTGCATGCTTAAGATCAACACCTTTATCTGGCGATGGATTCGCTTCATTTCTTTAACAGCCGCCATGCCGCCGTAATTCGGCATGGAAAGATCCAGAATCACCAATTGGGGAGAAGTCTGTTGGATAAGCTGCAACAATTCCAGCCCATCCGCGGCCTCCCCCACAATCTTCAGGCCGGGGACTCCCGCCAGCAGTCTCCTGACTGCTTGCCGAAATATGGTGTGATCATCGGCCAGGACAATTTTATATGGATCCATGGCCACCTCTCGATAACAGACAGGTCCCGGCCTTAGGGCCTCCCCTGGGATTTCTGAATTTGATCGTAGGCCAACCCTCCCAGGAGGCCGGCGCCTCCGCCGATCGCCGCACCAAGGGCGGGCGAGCCGGCCACGGCCCCGATGACCGCGCCCCCGGCCGCACCCATGGCGCCGCCGCTCAGCACGCGTTGCTCGGTGGGGGACATGCTGGAACAGCCCCCTAAAACCAGAATTCCCACCATTAACAGAATGATTGGCTTCATGATGCTTCCCCCTTGCATTGGAAATCCTTGCCTTGAGGCGGATGCCGCCCCAAGCCGGGGCGTCCCGCCTCCGGCGCCGATGTTCCTGCGGTTTTGGCCGGGGGGGGAAATGCTGTTCCCCGGGAATTGCTCCCGGCCAAGTTAAACAGGAAAATCTTTCAACCGCGTAATAGTATGGGAAAGGTGAGGCTGGAAGTCGATAGCTGGGCTGACCATTTTCTTATGATCATTTTGATCAAATGCAGGAAGGCAAACCTAAGAAAAGTCAACGAGATAATGGTGGGAAATAGCGTATTTGAGCAGATCGGCCAGGTTGTTGATATCTAACTTCTCCATGATATTGTAACGGTGGCGGCGCACTGTATGAGGGCTGATGTGCAGCACCGCGGCAATTTCTTCGGTTCTTTTCCCTTCTGCCAGGAGCTTTAAGACTTCTCTTTCCCGGATCGTGAGGATTTCGGCCTGGCCCTGCTCTACGGCCAGACTTGCCATCATGGTGGCCAATAGAGGGGAAATATATTTGCCGCCTTTCCTGATTAACTGCACTGCTCGAATCAGCTCGCCGCCGGCGTCTTCCTTGAGCAAAAAGCCATCCGCACCGCTGCTGAGGGCTTGGCGGATAAATTCCTTTTTTTTGTGCATGGTCAAAACCAGGATCTTTACCTGGGGGTAGCCCCTCTTAATTTCTTTGATGGCTTCCAGGCCGCGCAGATTGGGCATGGAAATGTCCAGAATGACCAGATCGGGGGGGGATTTTTTCAGGAAATCCAGCAACTCGAGACCGTCATTGGCCTCACCAGTGATGCAGACATCCTGGCTCTGCTCAATGATGCGTTTAACTCCTTCACGGAACATCATGTGATCATCGGCCAGGACGATGGTATACGCATCCATGCTTATGGTTCTCCGGTTATGGGAATGGTAAAAGAGATTCTGGTGCCCTGTTTTTTTTGGCTCCAGAGGTCAAAAGAGCCGCCCAGGATTTTAACGCGCTCTTCCATAGTTATGAGACCCAGGGTTTTCTTCTCGGCGTGCAGATAACGATCGAAGCCCAGGCCATCGTCTGCAATCATAAAAGAGACTTTTTGCCCATCCCGCTTAACCTGCAACGACACATGCTGCGGTTGGGCGTGCTTGCCGATGTTCGTCAAAGCCTCCTGCACTACCCGGTAGATCGCGGTCTGCACGGGCAAGGCAAAGAGGTCGTCGATGTCGTCCAGGTCAATGGTAAATTCTAAGTGCTTCTGGAGATCGGCAAAATCATCCACCAGGGATTGCAAAGCCGCGGTGAGACCCAAATCCTCCAGGTCACCAGGGCTGAGATCAAGATAGAGGCGGCGCACCTCTTCTATGGTCGTGCCCATGAAGGCGAGGATCTTACTCACCTCGGCTTTGAGGGAACTCTGTTCAGGCAACAAATTTGTGGCCACTGCTTCTAACTGCAGCTTCAGCGCCAGCAATGCATGTCCCAGTTGATCGTGCAATTCCCGGGAGATGCGTTTCCGCTCGTCTTCCTGGGCCCGCAGGAGCTGAGAGGCTAGATGGCGCAGGTTCTTGGCCGATTCTTTGAGAGATTCTTCAGTATGCTTGCGCTCGGTGATATCCCGGATGATTTCCTGGAACAATATTTCGCCTTCTATTTCCAATTGGCGCAGGCTGACCTCCACCGGAAAAGCCGAGCCATCTTTCCTCTGCTGAATGGCTTCAAAAATCAGCCCGCTTTTCTCTTTACCGTGTAGTATCAGGGCATCAAGAAGCCGTTCAGACCCCGGCGGATATAAATCCAGGACATGGAGTTTCAGGAGTTCGTCCCGCTCATATCCGTAAGAGACCACCGCCTGGTCGTTAGCTTCCACAATGAGCAGATTGCCGTCCGCCACCAGGATGATATCATTGGCAAACCTGGTGAGATACTCATAACGCCGCGCCAGGGCGCGGCGCTCCCGCTCCACCTCATATTGCCGGCGGTAAAAGCTAATTTGCTGATTCCGGGAGAGATAAGCCACACCGATGCCTGCCGCGCCAATCAAGATAATCAGGAGAAAAACGACTTCATGGGTCAGCTTACTTAGAGGGGCATAAATCTCGTCGGCGTCGGTTTTGGCGATGATGAACCAGGAGGAATCAGGAATGCATCCCACTGCGGCAATTACCGGCACTCCCCGATAGTCCCGGCCCTCCACAATGCCTTTTTGTCCCCGGGCAACACTGGCGGCCAGCAGGTGGGGCGAATTTACGGGGAACCGTAACTTCAGGGGGGTGTTCTTCTGATGCCGGAGTTCGTTGAGAAAGACCACTTCATTGCCGTCCCGGCGGACCAGTTCGGTCTCTCCGGTCAGACTCGGGGTAGGCCACGACTTCAGCAAAGGATAAAGAAACTGATAAGGTTCAATCCTCATCAGAATAACGCCCACAGTAATCTTTTTCTCCCCTTGCATGACCAGGAGCGGAGTGAGAACGCTGAGCCGGGCTTTGGAGTCTTCATCCAGATAAAGGTCGGAAAAAACGACTTTTTGGGTCTGGATGGCTTGGGCCGCCAAGGACTGCAAGTAGGAGTTAAGCTCTCTCCCCGACGCCGGCGCGGCCAACTTGATATTCCCTTGGGGATCGATTAACGCCAGGCTGTGATATTGGTATGAGGCCAGGGCTGTCAGCCGGTCGAGAATCTGTTTCCGGAGTAGAGGCTGGGTTTTCCCCTTGAAAAAATCCATCACCCGTATGGCTAAAAAGGGGTCATCCATAATCGTGCTGGCATAATCGAGGCGTTCCTGGCGCCAGGAGATGATCTGTTCTACTTTAAGGGCAACAATGGCGGCAAGCTCTTGTTGCTTTTCTTTTTTAATGTAACTCTCTTGGTTCTTATAATATAAATATCCCGTGGCTAAAATTCCCAGGGAGAGAATGCAGAATATCAGAATAAAATACCAGGGGAATTTCCGGGAATCATCAAGGGCCGACATCAATTTAACCCGCCGTCCATAATCCGGTAGCCAGCAGCACTAGATTTTAGAGCAGTAAAAATTGACCATGCCATTGGCTAATTATTTATCATAGATGGAGCCGCGGCACCATCCGGCAATTCCTGGTGATGAGAATGGCTTGCGCCTTCCTTAGGGGTGCAGATTTTGGTATCATATCACCAAGGGTTCTCTGAGCGCAGAAAATGACTGATAAACCTAAATCCGCTTTTCTGCAGCGCTGGTTGGGGCATTCCTGGCTCCACGGCTTGGGGCTGGGATTGGGCCTGGTGCTCGTCAGCTACCTCCTCTGGTTTTTGATTCACGGCAGGGCTTATTTTACGGCCTCTGAGAAGGGGCCGGAGGCTCCTCCGGTTCAGGCCCAGCCGGCTCCCGGCACGGCTGCCGCCCCCCTCGCGGCCGCCAAAGTCCCGCCCGCGCCGGCTCCCACCTTAAAAAGCCAGTTGGCAGAGGTGCTGGCCGGCATCCGGGAGGCCAATCGGAAAAGGGATTTGTCCGAACTTTTGAGTTATTATTCACCGAACTTTCCGCAACTGACCCAGCGCGCCCAAAGTATCTCCAAAACCTGGAAAATCTACAACTACCCGAAAATGGAATTCGATATCCAGGAGATCAATTCTGTGAACGATAATACGGCGGTGGCTCGGGTAACCTGGCTAATTGAGGCCCAGAACATCAGCACCATGAAGCCGCTGCATATTTCCAGGACCTATTTGATCACCTTTGCCAGGGAGTCGGGTCAATGGCGCATCTCCGCCTTGGATAAGACGGAGTAGCCTGTGGGGGACCGGCTATGAGGCTCAAGTCTTTAACCAGATTACTGCTGTTGACGCTGCTCTGGGGATCGGCCTGGTCCTGTGCCACTACCCCGGTTAAACCCCCGGAAGTCTACTTCTATGTGAGCCAGGAGATCACCTATCTTAAGGACGGCCCTGGTGATGCCAGCAATGTCCTGGGCCTCCTTTATAAGGGCGATAAAGTGGAACGGGTGGAAGAGGGTCAAACGGACTGGTGGCGGGTTAAGGTGCTCCGCAGCGGGCAGAGCGGATGGGTCCGGAAGGGCCTGCTCAGTGCTGAGCCCGTCCCCACCGTGTTTTATTATATCAATGCGGATACCGTGCCGTTGCGGGAATGCCCCGGCAGTGATTGCCTCTCCTTGCAACTGCTTTTTCGGGGCGAGCAGGTGCAGCGGGTGGCGGAAGGAGATCAGGGGTGGTGGCGGGTCCTGGTGATCAAGGGCCATAGTTTGGGCTGGGTTCCGGCTGCGGCTTTGACGGCGCAGTACGAAGAGACTCAGCAAAAGGCGGGCCGAAACTATTATTATGTGGCCGTTTCCAGATTGAACCTGCAGGCCAAACCGGCGCCCCGGAGTGAGGTCGTCAGAGCCCTTAAGTTCAACTCCCAAGTGGAAAAGATCGGGGAGAGCGGCGCCTGGTTTAAGGTGCGCCAGCCTGCCAGCGGCGCGGTGGGCTGGGTCCTGGGCCGCGACCTGGAAACCCTGCCGCTGGCTTTTCCCCGGGGACAAGCACCCGTCAGGAGGGAGCCGAAGCCCTTCAAGCAACGGGAAGAACCAACGGTGGAGCCGGAGTTTATGTAATTCGCGCCGAAGTCTGTTATCCTCCCCACCCCTTTCGATTTTTTAACTGAACCATACGGGAAATGATGAAAAAATTAAGTATTGCCCTATTGATTCTGGTTCTATCCCTCCTCCTCCTGGCTCCGGCCCAGGCCCGGGAAGGTTCCCTCAGGATTCTCTATGTCAATGATTTTCATGGGTTTGCCGAGCCCTACCAGCCCCCGGGCTCCCAGGAGCAGCTCGGCGGCGCCGCCTACCTGGCCGCGGCCGTAAAGCAGCGCCGCCAGGAAAAGCCCTCGCTGCTTCTGGCCGCGGGGGACATGATCCAGGGGAACAGTTGGGCCAATCTTTTTCAGGGTAAATCCTCCATTTTCCTGATGAACTTGATGCACTTCGACGCCATGGTGGTGGGCAACCATGAGGTCGATTTCGGCCAGGAAGTCCTTAAGAAAAGGATGGCCGCGGCCCGTTTCCCGGTGCTGGGGGCCAATGTGGAGGGCTTCAAAGACGGGCTTAAACCCTATGTGATCAAAGACATCCAGGGGCTGAAGGTGGCCGTTATCGGCGTAGTCACCCCGGATACGCCCCAAGCCACCCACCCCCGTAACGTCGGCGGTTTGAAATTTCTCCCCCCCGCGGCCAGCGTGGAGAAATATCTCCCGGAGTTGACCCAAAAGGCGGACCTGGTCGTGGTTCTCTCCCACCTCGGCTTTGACGCGGACCGGAATTTGGCCGCCCAGGTTCCAGGGATCGGGGTCATCGTCGGGGGGCATTCCCACACCAAGCTGCTGGAGCCCGCGGTGGTGGGCGGCACCATCATCGTCCAGGCCTGGGAGCATGCCAAAGCCCTGGGGGTCCTGGACCTGCAGGTGGAAGACGGTAAGATCAAGAAATTCAGCGGCCGCCTGGAGATGATCAAACCGGCCCAGGGCCGGGCAGATAAGGCGGTCCAGGCTCTGGTAAAAAAATATGCGGCCAGGGTCAACGCGGTTCTGGGCGAGAAAATCGGCGAGACCGCCGTGGACCTGGATGGCGAGCACGTGCGGGCCCGGGAGACCAACCTGGGGGACTTTATGGCTGATATCCTCCGTCAGACCGCGGGTGCGGACGCAGCCATCATCAACGGCGGCGGTATTCGGGCCGGCATCCCTAAGGGCGCCATCACCATGAAAAATATTTATACGGTCCTGCCTTTTGATAATTATCTGGTGGCCATCAAGCTCACCGGCAAGCAGGTCAGAGAGGCCCTGGAACATGGCCTGTCCGGCCTGGAGGAAGGCGCGGGCCGGTTTCCCCAGGTATCCGGCCTCTCCTTTACTTACAGCCGCCAGGCTCCTGCCGGTTCCCGGGTCAAGGAGATTATGATCGGCGGCCAGTCCCTCGATCCCCAGAAAGAATACGTGGTCGCCACCAACGACTTTATGGCTGCAGGCGGCGACGGCTACCAGGCCTTTGGTGAGGCGCTGCAGTCCTCCCGGGATTACGTCTGTGTCGGCGGCATGCTCAAAGGGGAAAAGCTGGCATACAACGACGCGGGCCACTGGCTGCGGGATGTGGTGGGCGACTATGTCCGCCGGCAGAAAACTGTGGTCCCGCAGGTCGAAGGCCGCATTAAGGAAGTGGATTAGGCGAGGGTAAGAAAGGGGAGGGGCCAGGGGGGAACCGCAGGTTCAGCCGTCCCGCGGCCGATTTAATCCCATTCTCAGCCCGGGTGATGAAACCGGGCTTGTTTATCTATGGGCAAAGGGCAATTCATTAGCTGAACGATCCGCTCGAAGGAGCAATAAAGGAGGTCTTATGTTTTTATCTCATAGAAAAATGGGCATTGCCGGTTTATTGTTTCTTTCAGTTATACTTCTGACGGTTTTTCCTTCCCAGGGGGGGATCATTACCGAAAACTTCGATAATAATCAATATGATATCAACTTGTGGTGGATTTACAGCATTGGTCAGGATGCCACAGCCACCGTGACCAATAATCGTCTTGAGATCACTCTACCAGCAAGTTCGGGGGGCACCCTTTATCTAGGTAATATGGGAAGCAACTTTGCGCTGGTTGGCGATTTCGATATGCAGGCCGATTATACTTTGCTGACGTGGCCGGCCAATAATGCGTCGCAGGTTGGCTTAACTATATCTCAGGCTAATGATTTTTCCATATTCCGGCGAAGCCGTGGGCTAGATGAAGGAGGAGGGGGCGAAATCTATTTCACCATGATTAAGGGGGTGATGACTCAGGTTTCTGCCGCGGGCAATTCAGGCAAGCTGAGAATGACAAGGACAGGGAATACGATGCAAGGTTTCTATTGGAATGGGGCGTCATGGCAATTAGTCGGGTCATCTGCCGATCCTTCTTTAGGTTTACGTACTACTGTTCACCTCGATTTCGATAGAGATACATCTTTCTCGGGACCCAGTGTAAAAGCCGCTTTTGATAATGTTCAATTAACCTATGAGCGTTTTGCCACGTATAACCCGGCCATTATACAGTTATTGATGGATTGAGGAAGGAATGAGCAATTAGCCGCTGGGTGTTGGATGCCAGCAATTCCCGGTTCAACCGTTTCCGGAAGCTCATTGTCCGTTATGAGAAACTTTTGACCAGCTATATTGCCTTTACAACACCTGGCAGCGGCAGTGCTATTTACGGATCAGCTCTGAATGTAACCACAGGCTTTAGCCTGCGCCCACACAGGCTGGAAAGCCTGGGCCACCAAAACCGAAAACCGAAAACAGAAAACTGTATTTAAATGCGGGTCTATGTGAACCACGAACCGGTGGAACTGCTGCCGGGCATGACTGTCAAGCACGCGTTGATTAAAGCCGGGATGCTGGGGCAGATTGAAGCGGGCCGGAAGGTTTATGACGCGTGGGGCAACGAATTGGGGCTGGGTGGCGCCCTCTCGGCAGAGATGAAAATTTGGGTCAGATAACCCCTGGCCCATGGAGGCGGAGCCTCGTGCCCGTCCCTTATCCTTATCCCGCAAATTTTTGTAACCGGTGGCGCAGCCTTTCCAGGCTGCGCCGAAGAACCTGCGCAGGCTGGAAAGCCTGCGCCACAATGTTTCACTAAATCAAATAGTTACTGATTTGTAGCTAATGATAAAGTCCCCATTGAGAGGTCGCAACGCGGGGGCATCCCTGCATTTAAAAGGAGCCGACGCCCATGGCTGAGATCGAACTGCCGGAGCCGCAGGAATTGGAGGAAAAGAAGGGCGACCCTTTTACCAAGCGGGTGGCTTTAACCACGGCCATCTTTGCGGTTTTCCTGGCCATCACCTCCCTGGGGGGGAGCAACGCCATGAAGGAGATGCTGCTGGCGCAGCAGCAGGCCTCGGACCAGTGGTCCTTCTACCAGGCCAAGGTAATCCGGGAGCACTTGTACCGCCAACAGAAGCAGCGCCTAGAACTGGATCTCCTGGAAAAAGAGTCTCTCAAGCCGGAGGTCAAAAAGCGTTATGAGGCTTTGCTCCAGGAAACCGCCAAGAACGCGGAGCGTTATGGCAAGGAAAAGAAAGACATC
>JAKAGH010000156.1 GCA_021817645.1 Deltaproteobacteria bacterium | reverse complement strand
AGCTGCTTCTTGTGCTGATTCACGACCGAGAACATACGAACCGATCAGACCAATACCAAGCGAAAATATTTGTAAAAGAACGTTTTCTAAACCAGTTAGATTTCGATAAATTGCGATAATAGAAAAGATTACTGCAACGGTTATTGAGGCAATGATTAAAACTATTCCGGCTGTCTTATTCATTATGCTTATAGCCTTCACTCAGAATTTTGATCAAAATTTTTTAAGTAAAAATTCTGAAGTTGAAAACCGACAGTTAACTTCTACCGCCCCAACACCCCCGCCAAATTCTTCCCCAAAATCATTTCCTGCCATTCCTCGGACAGGCCCGCGTCTTGAATTTCCTTGACATAGCGGCTGGGGGGGAGCAGGGGATAATCGCTGCCGAAAAGAATCTTTTCCACTCCCACCATCTCTGCGGCCAGGCGGTAGATCGCGGGGCGGTAAAGGTAGGGGGAGGCCGCGGTATCGAAATAGACCTTACGAAAAACCTCCGGGGCCTCTTTTTTCATCAGGCCGTAGAAAGGCAGGCCCCCGCCCCAGTGGGCCAGGATCCAGGTTACCGCGGGAAAATCGCGGATGAGCCGGTAAACCGCAGGCAGGGAAATGGCCCCTTTACCCGGATAGTCATGCCCCACCGGGTCATTGATGTGGAGCATCAGGGGCACGCGGTAGTGCTGGCAAAGTTCGGCGATGGGGGCCAGGACCCGGGGCAGTTCCTCCCCCAGGTCTTCCAGGTACCAGGCGAGCTCACCCACGCCCCGGAAACCGTCAATCAGGCAGCGTTCCACTTCCCGGGCCGCACCCGGCTCCAGGGGATGGATCGCGCAGAAACCGATGAGCCTTTGGGGCCAGCGGCGCTGGGCTTCCAGGATCACTTCATGGTGCCGCCGCCAAAGGCGCTCCTGCCGCCAGGGAAAGCCGAGGATCACCGCGGCCTCGACGCCTTGCTCCTCCAGGCTCCGGACCATGGCCTCCGGCCCCACCAGACGGGCTTTGGGGGATTCGTAAAGCAGGCGGAAGGCCGGCTCGTCGGCAAAGAAATCCTCCCGCCGCTGGCAGACTTCCGTAGGAAAGATATGGGTGTGGGCATCCAGAATCATTCTGATGGCTGCCGCGTCCTTGCGCACAGCCCCTTTTCCCTTTCTCTGCACTCATTTTTCATATAAAATATCACTAATGTCAATAGCTCCCCGCATCCTGGCGTGGTTTCTGCTAATTGGCGCCCTCACCGCCGCGCCTGCGGCCTGGAGTGCGGGGCCGTTCCCCTACCGCCTGCCTCGGGGCGCAAGCGTGGACCCGGACGCGGTCACGGTGGTGGGACAGCCCCAGAAGCATCACATTGTGCGTTATGAAAATTTATACCAGATCGCCCGGCAATACGATCTAGGTTTTTACGAACTGGCCAACGATCACCGGAATCTGGACCACTTCTACCTGCCCTGGGATACGGACCTCGACATCCCCACCCAGTGGATCATCCCCGAGCGCTCCTCCTATCCCGGCTACCTGCTGAACGTGGCGGAACTGCGGGGCTACCGCTTTTTCCCGGAAAAAGGCGAGGTCTACACCTTCCCCATCGGTATCGGTGTCCTGGATTACAAATCCCCCGTGGGCAAACATTTCCGGGTGCAGAGTAAATCCGTCAACCCCGGCTGGCACATCCCCAAAGGGCTCCAGGCCAAATACGGCATGTCTTATATGCCGCCGGGGGATGACTGCCCCGTGGGCAGCCGCTGGATGGGCCTGTCGCATTACGGCCTCCACGGCACCCACGCGCCCATGGGCGTGGGCCGCCTGGTGAGCCACGGCTGCATCCGCCATTATCCCGAAGACATTGAAAAATTGTTCGATATGACCCCGGTGGGCGCCACCGTGGACGTCATCTATGAGCCGGTGAAATTGGGTTTCCTCAAAGGCCGGATCTTTGTGGAGGTCCACGAAGACATCTACTCCAAGGTTCCGGATATGCTGAAATATGCCATGACTCGCGTCAGCGACCGGGGGTTGGGCGGCCGCATCAACTGGACCAAATTTCTGCAGGCCGTGGCGGAACAGAGCGGCGCGCCGGTGGATATCAGTAAGTGAGGGATGATTGAGGGGAGGGCCGGAGGACCAGTGGCCTCCCGGCCCTTGTCCCCAAACCTAGGACCAGGGAGCCGGGGACTTGGTGCGCGGTCACAGACCTGATGACTTTCAAAAGCTCCTGAGCATCATGGAGGAGCTGCATCAACTTAAGGACCTGGACGCCCTGCTGGATGCCGTTTTGTTGGAAGCCAGGCGGCTCACGGCCGCAGAGGCCGGTTCCATCTATCTGGTGCAAAGCGGCATGCTTAATTTCAGTTATCTCCACAACGACCGGCTGTTCAGCTCCGCTCGCCATAAGCATATTTACACCAGCCAAACCCTGCCTCTGGACAACCGGTCCATCGCCGGCTATGTCGCCTGCACCGGCGAGCCTCTCCTGATTGACGATGTTTACGAGATTCACCCGTCCATGCCTTACACCTTTAATCATTCATTTGACGAAGCCTCGGGCTATCGGACCAAATCCCTTCTGGTCCTGCCTCTGAAAACCAGCCGGGACAAGATCGTGGGCGTCATGCAGATCATTAACGCCCTGGACCGGAAAGGAGAAACCATTCCTTTTACTGCACGCGACCAGATGGTGGTGGGTTATTTTGCCAATAATGCCGCAGCCGCGGTGGAACGGGCCCAATTGACCCGGGAAGTGATCCTGCGCATGATCAGGATGTGCGAACTCCGGGACCCCGAAGAAACCGGGGCCCATGCCAACCGGGTCGGCGCTTATGCTGCGGAGATCTATCACCAATGGGCCTTGAACCGGAGCGTTCCCGATGCGGAAATCAACAAGACCCGGGACCTGATCCGGATCGCGGCGATGCTCCATGACCTGGGGAAGATCGCCATTCCCGATCTGATTTTGAAGAAGCCGGGCAGGCTGGAACGGGATGAATTCGCCATCATCAAGTATCACACCATTTATGGCGCCCGGCTCTTTGAAAACCGGTCCTCAGAGCTGGACGTGATGAGCGCGGAAATCGCCCTGAATCATCACGAAAGGTGGGATGGCCGGGGCTATCCCGGCAAAATTGGTAATATCTTTGCCGAATCGGTCCATTTTGGCCCGGGCAAGCAGGGGGAAGAAATACCTCTGGCTGCCCGGATCGTCGCCCTGGCCGACGTCTTTGACGCCCTGGTCTCCAAACGGGTCTACAAAGAATCTCTTCTGGTGGAAGAGGCCCTGGCCTTGATTCAGGAACAGGCGGGCAAGCAGTTTGACCCGGAGGTGGTGGCTGCGTTTTTTGCCATTCGTGAGGTAATCGCAGCCATCAGAGGCAAATACCAGGAAGCAGCGGCCACACCGCCAGGTCATATAGGGCCGTGAACTCCCCCCTCCCAGACCCCGCGGTCACCCTCCCCGGTGAGGCGGATATCCTGATCCACAACGCCCTGGTGCTCACCCTGGAGCCCGGGGCCGCGCCCCTGGCCGACGGCTTCGTGGCCATTAAAGGGAGCAAAATCACCGCGGTGGGGAGCTCCTCCTGCCCCGGACCTCCCTGCAAATCTTTGCCATGCGCCCGCCAGACCCTGAACGCCAGGGGCGGTCTGGTCCTTCCCGGCCTGGTCAACACCCATACCCACGCAGCCATGGTCTGGTTCCGGGGCCTGGCCGACGATCTCCCCCTGCACCAATGGCTGAATGATTTTATGTTCCCCTTGGAAGCGGGCTGGCTCGATGGGGACAAGGTTTACTGGGGGACGCTTTTAGCCGCGGCGGAACTCATCCGGGGCGGCGTCACCACCGTGGCGGACAGTTATTTTTATGAGACCGAAGCGCGCCGGGCCCTGGCTGAGGCCGGTCTGCGGACGGTGGCGGCTCAGGGGGTGGTGGACTTCCCGGCGCCGGGTGTCCCCGATCCCCGGGACAACCTGCGGGTGGCCGCGGCGTTCGTGGACACGGGCCGGGATTTTTCCCCGGACCTGATAACTTCCACGATATTTTGCCATTCCCTTTACACCTGCGGGCCGGAAACCCTGAAACAAGGCAAGGCCCTGACCCGGGAGCGGCACCTCCCCTTTTTCCTCCACCTGGCGGAAACCCGCCAGGAAGTGGAGGAATTGCGGCAAAAAACCGGGTTGGGCCCGGCGGCCTACCTGGATGGCCTGGAAGTGCTGGACGAACTCACGGTGGCGGCGCACGGGGTATGGCTCACCCCGGAGGACCAGGACCTTTTAGCCTGGCGGCAGGTCAAGGTCAGCCATTGCCCGGAGAGTAATCTGAAGCTGGCCTCAGGGGTGGCCCCCGTTCCCGGCCTCCTGGCCCGGGGGGTGCCGGTGGGCCTGGGGACCGACGGGGCCGCGTCCAACAACAATCTCGATCTTTTTGGAGAAATGAGCCTGGCGGCCCGGTTGCACAAGGTCTGGCAGCAGGACCCCACGATTTTGCCCGCAGCCCAGGCCGTGGCCCTGGCCACCCGGGAAGGGGCCAGGGTCCTGGGCCTGGAAGAGAGAACCGGCACCCTCACCCCGGGCAAAGACGCGGACTTGATTATCATGGATTTGGATCAGGCCCACCTCACTCCCCTGTTTGACCCTTACTCCCACCTGGCCTATGCCGCCCGGGCCGCGGACGTGCGCCACGCGATGGTGGCCGGACGCTGGCTGCTGCAAGATCAGCAGCTGGCCACCCTGAAGTGGCCGGATATTGCCGGCCGCATCCGCACGGGCAGCCGGGACCTGGCCGCGTTCAGCCGGAATCTGGGTCGCTCTTGACCTCCGGCGCATTACTTGCGAAAATGTGAATATAGCCTGATGGATAAATTGTAGGGCGGGCGTCCTCGCCCGCCTCGTTAATCCGCACAGGCAGGAAAGCCTGTGCTGCCTGCTTAGAATTCTTCAAGGCATTCGCTCATGAGTCATTGACGCACCCATAAATTAGAAAAATCTAGCAGTCAAGGAATCGGTGGGCAGTGTCCACCCTACAATAATCACCTGGTTTTTATAGCAATTTTGATGCGAAAATAATGCCTTTGATTTCTATATGGTTGCGTCTTACCTTGCGCCTTTGCGTCTTTGCGTGAGATTAATCTTTTAGGAACAGGGAGCTTCATGGTCAAAGGTCGATCCTCAGCCCCGGCGTCTTTTGCGGAGCGTCTCCGCTCTTTGGTGACTACCAGCGAAGTCTTGCGCCTGATTCAGGACATCACTACGTGCGAAGTGATGGCGGTGGAGGAGCATCCCCGGGACGCGGTGCCCCTGCAAGCCAAGGGTTTGGAACTCTTCCCCTGTTTTGCCCTGTATTTTCAGCGCCAGCCCGTGGAACTTAAAGGGAGCATCTATCCCAATCTTTCCATCCGGGAGTTGGAAGGGTTGTCCCATCTGATCCGCCTGGAAGTGGGAGGCCTGCAGGTGGATATCTGGCTGCGCACCCCGCAGACGACTTTTTTGCTTTCCCCCTTTCACATCCGTTTTCTCAGCATCCTTTTCGGGCGCCTGGCCTTGCACCAACTATCCCTCACCCCCGGCGGCAATTTGGATGCCCTGGGCTTTACCCCTTATTCCCTGGAGGAACAGGTGGTGGCCGGGTATCTGCAAAGCCTGGAGTGGGCCCCCTGCGCCACCATCAAACTGGACGCCCAGGACAATCCTTACATCGGCTCCATGCTCCACAGCGCCGCGGACCTGCGGCGTTGCGAATTCCCCGGAACCGGCAGGGAAGAAGCGGTGATCCGGGCCTGGCGCCTGTTCAAGCGGCTGCTCTACTACTCCATCGAAGGAGAGCGCCTCTTCACCGGCTTTGCCATCCTCTCCGCGGCCCGGTCCCTGGAATACTACCGGCAGCGCTGGCCCGGGCTGCTGCTGTACCACGAAGATAATCACGCCTCCCTGGATGAAGGGGTGCAATCCATTAAACAATTTTTATTGAACGCCAACGGCCGCACCACCTTCCTGGCGCTGTACCGGGGGCGGATCATCGGTTTGCTGCAACTCACCAAGGGCACCCACCAGCAGCTGATCACCGCGAGATCCTGGCATACGGTGTTGCCCCTGGCCACTGTCTCCTACCGGGGCCGCATCAGCTTCTGGCTGGCTCTCAAGGGCCGGCTGAGCCCCCGCATCCCCCTCGCCTTGCTGGAGTACCGCCACGGCCATCTCCATATCCCCCTGTTTCAGGATGTCTTCTGGCAGGAATTGGAGCGCCAGGTCAAGGAGGTTTGCCCCGGCAGCCATGCGTCCGAGGTCTCCAGGCTGAAGACTTTGTTGACCATGGTGGCCCGGGCCGCTCATGGAGGTATTTTTCTGCTGGGCCTGACCGAGGAGCAATTGGAGGCCGCGGGCACCCCTCTGGAAAACCAGGTGCGCCTGGAGCAACCCGTACCTCTCCACGAGCGCTGGCTGCATCACCTATTGGGGCTGGCCAAATCGGACGGGGCGCTGCTCTTTAACGATCAATTGGAAGCCTGCCAGTTCCGCGCCCGCCTCAAAGCCACCGGCGTCAAAATGACTCCGGAAAAAGACGATTTAGGCAGCGGCATCCGCCATCAGGTTACTAAGGAATTCACCGCCTGGAGCCCCAGGATCGTGGGTATCTGCATCTCCCAGGACGGCCACATTTCTCTATACCGCCACGGCAAACTGGTGAGCCGGCTCTATTAGAGCCTTTTTCAAAACCTGTCTCGCATCGCGAGTTCGTTGATGGCGAGTAAAGATTTCGGTGACAGGGGTTTTAAAGTCCCCCTTTCCTAAAGGGGGATTTAGGGGGATTATCGGGCGCGTACCTAATCCCCCCTGCCCCCCTTTAGAAAAGGGGGGAGGATTTTTTCCCCGGTATAACCTTATCCTGCTGAAACAAAACGACTTTAAAAATCGGTTTTGAATTGGCTTCTAGTCCTCCCATCATCGGCCCTTCTCATATCCGGACATTGCCTTTCCTAGCGCAGTACATTACAATTGTTATGAAATGAAGGTTCTTTATGGTCTAGTTCTGCGCGTATTTCTGGGTCTATTAGCCGCCATGGGCCTGATCCGGGTCCTGGAGATGGACAAGAGCCCGGCTGTTCTGGTGGGTTTGACCCTGCTGGCTACCGCCGCGGTTTATGGGGTAGGGTGGCTGTTGCCTCAGGATGGTCAAAAGCCTGAGGGGAGGATCTGAAGTCTTGACCGAGATGTCTTTTTTAGAACATCTCCAGGAGCTGCGTAAGCGCCTGATCGTGATGATCGTGGCCCTGGTCATCGGCATGGCCGTGGCCTGGCCTTTGACCTCAACGGTGGAGCGCTTCATCCAAAAGCCCCTGAGGGAGCCTTCTCTCACCCAAAAATGGAAATATGAGATAGCCACCTGGGCGACAAAAAAGTTCCCGCCGCTCGAGAGCCTCGGCATTAAGGTCCAGCCTCCCCAGGTTACACCCCACCGGCTCAATTACATGGCACCCCTGGAACCCTTTTTCGTGCAGAT
>JAKAGH010000155.1 GCA_021817645.1 Deltaproteobacteria bacterium | reverse complement strand
GTCAAGACCTCTTTGACATCATCTTTGAAGCGCTTCAAGGAATTGATCTTGGCGCCCTCGATGAGGACCTTGTCCTTGCGCAGCACCCGGGCCAGGGAGTTCCTCTCCACCTTGCCGTCCAGGATCATGCAGCCGGCAATGGAGCCCACCTTGGTGATGGAAAAGACCTGGCGCACTTCGGCCCGGCCCTGCACCCGCTCTTCCACCACCGGCTCCAGCAGTCCTTCCAGGGCCGCGTGGATATCTTCCAGGAGCTTGTAGATGATGTCGTAGTAGCGCACGTCCACCTGCTCCTGCTCGGCCAGGGCCATGGCCTTGGGATTGGCCCGGACATTGAATCCCACCACGATGGCGTCGGAAGCCGAGGCCAGCATGATGTCGCTTTCGGTGATCTCCCCCATGCCCTGGTGGATCAGGGAGACCTTGATCTCCTTGCCCCCCAGTTCGGAGAGGGCCTTGGCCAGGGCTTCGATGGAGCCCGCCACGTCGGCCTTGAGCACCATCTTCAGTTCCTTGACGGCCCCTTCCTGGATGCGCTGGTAGAATTTCTCCAGGGTGATCCGGCTGATGCGGGCCAGCGCTGCTTCCCGCTGTTTCTGCTGCCGCATCATGGCGATCTGCTTGGCCTTGCGTTCATCTTCCAGTACCTGGAACTCTTCCCCGGCCTCCGGGACCCCGCTGAAACCCTGCACTTCTACGGGTATACCCGGATAGACCTTCTCCACTTTCTGGCCCTGGTCATTGAGCAAACCCCGCACCTTGCCGAATTGGGGACCGCACACGAAGTAATCTCCGGCCTTGAGCATGCCGCTCAGCACCAGCACGGTGCCCACCGGCCCCCGCCCCTTGTCCAGGCGGGATTCGATGATCCGCCCTTGGGCCGGACCTTCCCGGGGGGCCTTGAGGTCCAGGACTTCCGCCTGCAGCAGAATCTTTTCCAACAAGTCCGAGATGCCGATGCCTTTCTTGGCAGACACCTCGGCAAAGAGGACGTCGCCGCCCCATTCTTCCGAGACCACCCCTTCGTTGGTCAGTTCCCGTTTGACCCGTTCCGGGTTGGCGTTGGGTTTGTCGATCTTGTTGACCGCCACCACCAGGGGCACTCCGGCCGCCTTAGCATGGTTGATGGCTTCCCGGGTCTGTTCCATAACCCCGTCGTCCGCGGCCACCACCAGAACCACCAGGTCAGTGACCTGCGCACCCCTGGCCCGCATGGCGGTAAAGGCTTCGTGACCCGGCGTATCCAGGAAGACCACCTCCCCCCGGCCGTCAGGCAGCTCCACATGGTAGGCGCCGATATGCTGGGTGATGCCCCCGGCTTCGGCCGCGGTGATGCGGCTCTGGCGGATGGCGTCCAGGAGGGAAGTCTTGCCGTGATCCACGTGGCCCATGATGGTGACCACCGGGGCCCGGGGTTTGGCCTCCGCGGCTTCCCGGGGCTCGACGGCCAGCAGATCCTCTTCCTGCATGCTGGCCCGCTCCACCTCAAACCCGAATTCAGAAGCCACCAGCACTGCGGAATCATAATCAATGGGATAATTGATATTGGCCATGACTCCCATCTGCAGAAGCTGCTTGATGATTTCCCCGGACTTGATGCCCATGCGCTTGGCCAATTCGCCTACGGTGACGGACTCCCCCACCTTAATGCGGCGCTTAATGGCCTTGGGGACGGTGAGTTCACCCTTGGTAATCTTCTTAATGGCTTTGCGCATGCCCTTTCTGCGGCCGTGGGAGCGGGCTTCGCCCTCAGTCAGGCCATACAGATCGGCCCGTTCCCGCACCTCCCGCTTTTTCACGGGTTTGGCCCGGGCGCTATCCGGAGTATCCGGACGTTTCGTCTTCTTCTTGGGTTTGGCCTTTTTCTCTTCTTCCCCAGCCGGTTTGGCCGCAGGCGCCAGTTTCACGCCGGGCCGCGGGGCAGGAGCAGGTCTGCCTTCCGCCGGGCCCGCGGCAGGCGGGGGCGCCGCCGCGACCGGTTCCGGCACCGGTTCCGTGGGCAGGCTGATAATCCGGGCCGGGATCTCTTTCTTTCTGACTTTGCCCTTCTGTCTCTTGAGCGCGGCTCCGGAGTCAGTGGGGACCGCGGGCTTGGCAGCAGCGGCCGGCGCTTTGGCCGGCTCCTTCGGGGCCACAGCTTCCTTGGTCTCTACAGCCTCAGTAGCCGCCGCCGGCGCCGCCGGTTCCGCGGCTGGAGCCGGGGTCTCGGCCGGGGCCGGTGGGGCCTCTGGTTCCGGGGGCGGCGCCTCCTTGGGAGGCAGGGATACCACCCGGGCCACCGCCTCCTTGGGCTTGCGTACCTTGGGAGCCGGCTCCGGAGGAGGCGGCGGGGCCACCTCTTCCGGCATTTCCGCGGGCATGGCCGCGGCCACCGGCGCCACCCGGCGGCGGCGTTTGACGTTATCCCCGACGCGCTTTTCTTCCACCTGCGCCTCCGCCTGGCTCATGACCTGGCGGACCCGGGCCACGGTGGGTTCATCCAGGGAACTGAGGTAATTGTCCACCTGCAGGCCCATCTCTTCTTTGAGGCGCTGCATGAGCACCTTGACGTCCACTTTGAGTTCTTTTGCCAGATTTAAGATCCTGGTTTTCGCCATATAATTAACCTTATCCCCCGCAACTTATTTCGCAGATGATGGTGTTATCCACGCTGATTATTCTTTGGTTGCCGGCTCCGTCTCCGCTTTGGAGCCCTCTTCCCCACCCCGGATCATCTCTTGGGCCGCGGCAATGAGGCTGGCCGCCTTCTTCTCGGTGATGCCGGTGGACTGGATCAATTCATCCATATTGGTTTCCGCCACCTCCCGGGCCGAAGTATAGCCGGCCTCGTGCAGGAGATTGGCGGTGATCTCCCCCACGCCCGGGATGCTGAGCAGGGAGAGGTAGCCTTCCTTCAAGGATTTGGAGTACTTGGATTCGCTCTTGACATCGATCTTCCAACCCACCAGGCGGGAAGCCAGCCGCACATTCTGCCCCCGTTTGCCGATGGCCAGGGACAACTGGTCGTCCGGGACAATGACTTCCATGCTCTGACCGCCCTTATTGAGGACGATGCGGCTCACCTGGGCCGGAGCCAGGGCATTGGTGGCAAACTTGGCCGGGTCCGGGTTCCAGGGAATGATGTCGATCTTCTCTCCCCGGAGTTCCTGCACGATGTTCTGCACCCGGGAGCCCTTCAGGCCCACGCAGGCTCCCACCGGGTCCACGTCCGAATCCCGGGAGCTCACCGCGATCTTGGAGCGGCTGCCGGGTTCCCGGGCGCACCCCATAACCTGGACCACCGATTCGGAAATCTCCGGCACCTCGGTTTCAAACAAGGCCACCAGAAACTGGGGATGGGTGCGGGAGAGAATGATTTGGGGACCCCGGGTCTGCCGTTTCACTTCCAGGACATAAGCCCGGATGCGCTCGCCCTTGTGGTAGACTTCCCGGGGGGCCTGCTCCGAGGGGGGCAGCAGGGCCTCGGTGCGGCCCAGATTAACGATGATCCCCTCCGGGTCCAGGCGTTGCACGATGCCGTTGATGATCTCCCCTTTGCGGTCCTTATAATCGTCATAGACCAGGTCCCGCTCCGCGTCCTTCATGCGCTGCATGATCACCTGTTTGGCGCTCTGTGCGGCAATGCGGCCGAACGCGGCTGCGTCCATCCTGAATCCCAGGCTGTCTCCCACTTCGCATTCCGGGTCCTCTTTCCGGCCTTCCTCCAAAGTGATCTCCCGGTGAGGATCGGTCACCACCGGGACCACTTCTTTGAATTGAAAGACCTCGATTTCCCCGGTCTCGTCCTTATAACTCACTTCGATATCCATCCGGGGCCCGTATTTCTTCTTGGCCGCGGAGCGGATCGCGTCTTTGATGGCGCCGATGAGCAGTTCTTTGTCTATGCCCTTGTCCCGGCTTACCTGGTCGATAATCCGCCGCAATTCCAAATTCATGAGAGATCCTTGTCCCCCTTGAGATTATTTTTCATGTCAAGGTCCAGCCGCGCCTTGGCGATCTCCGGCAGCGGCAGGCGATATACGGTCCCCCCCTCCTGCAGGCGGACCTCATCGTTCTCCAGCCCCTGGAGAATGCCCCGAAAAACCTGCTTCCCGTCCCGGGCCTGGCGGGTGGTGATGCGCACCATCCTGCCGATATAGCGCTGATAATCCCTGGGACTTTTAAACTTCCGGGTCAATCCCGGCGAGGACACCTCCAGGTGGTAGGACTCGGGGATAAGATCGTGTACGTCCAACAGTTCTCCCACCACCCGGCTCATCCGGGTGATTTCCGTGATGGTGATGCCGCCCCCGGGCCGGTCCAGAAACAGGCGCAGGATGGAGCGGCCCCGGCGGGGCCGCATCAATTCCAGATCCACCAGTTCCAATCCCTGGCTCACGGCCAAAGGCTGGACCAGTTCCTCGATCTTCTGTTTAATTTCCTCAGTAGTTGCCATAAAAAAACTGTTTTCGGTTTTCGGTTTTCCGCTAAAATTTGCTAATTATCAATCAGCTAAACAGACTAAACATTGGGTCTCAGCAAGACCTTAAATAAGTTTCAAAGCTTTTCCCCCTCCCCCTTTGAGGGGGGAGGGTCGGGGTGGGGGTGGCTTATTTAGGCCCGATTACAAGTAGTTGCCTAAAAACGCCCTCCCACTTCCCTGTGCGGGAGTTCTACTGCCTGTAGGGTGCGTCTCACGCACCATTCTTCCGCTAAAGACGCTGATCGTTAGTCAAACGGCGCGTAAGACGCGCCCTACAATGGATAGACCCGGCAGCCGCAGCCCTTGGCCTTAAGAATCCGGACCTGCTCCGCCGGACTGTCCTGGTATTCCTCTTGCACCGCCAGACCCGTGGCCTCTGCCGCGGGCAGCGGCGTCTGATGCCGGTAGCCCCGCCGGGCCATCTCCTCGACCAGCGCTTCATGCCGCCGATAGAGAGCAGCCAGCTTCCCCCGCCACCGCATCGTCTCCGGGTGCCGGGCGTAGCCTTTCTTGTCCTTAGTCAGAATCACCCAGAGCCCGTGCAACTCCCGATGCTCACCCAACAGATGCTGGCGGCAGAGCCGCGCCGGTTCCAGGTCCCAGATGCGCATTAACTAATGCTAAAGAAGAGATTTTTTAGTATTTCTTAAAATCCTTTTCTACAGACCAGTCCTTTTCATATTTGCGCATATGAAGAAAAACATCATATAAAAATAATCCTAATAACATAATTAAAATAAACATCAATCCTCTTGGAGGGTTTGAGTTGAGTATCTCGATAGTAGCGAGTATAACTGTTAAAATGGTAATTCCTAAATTACCTATCACTGAAAAATGCTGATTCACTCTAGGGGAATTTATAAATTCTTCCCAAAGTTTATACTTAGCAGGCCAATTAAATAATATTTTAAGCTGAGGCTCAATGCATTTTCTACAGTAATATCCAATCCTCTTAATTGAATAACCATAGCTATAAATTAAATAATCGAAAAATATCGCTGCAAAAGCCGGGATGATAAGTAATAAACTATCAATCCTCTCTTTATTCACTAGAATTGCGCCTATACTAGCACTAATAAAAGCAATTTTAACACCTATGATTTGGACTCTGATTCGCTGAGATCCTACTATCTCCTTTCTAAGTTCTACGAATAAATTCCATAGAAGGTATGTTTTAGATTTAATATTCTCTCTCATGGCTTAATTACACTATTAAAATTTAATCAAAAAAATCTATTTTTATATCGAGGCGCCAATAAAAAAAGCGGGCCATGGCCCACTTCCGGGAAAATCCAAGACGAATGTATAATCTCGGGGCACCCCAGAGCAACTACTTAACTCCGCCCGTCAAAGCAAGCCGGACTCTTTGCCCCTAACTGAGTCCGGCCCCCTCGATGGGGGAAGCGGGTCGCGGGCGGGCTCAATATTTCTAGGGAGCGTCTCTTTCCTTCTACGCCCCCCGCCCCCCGGGCTGGAGCGGGCAACGGGATTCGAACCCGCGACACCAAGCTTGGGAAGCTTGTACTCTACCAGCTGAGCTATGCCCGCTCAACAAATATTTATACAAAAATGTGCGCTGGCTGTCAAGGGCGTTTTTCCAGGTAAGGACTGGACTTGCGGAGATACCTTGAAACTTCCATCCTGCCCTATTAGCTTCCGGCCCGTGCCGGGTCGCCGTAGCCAGGTCCTGGTAGCTGGGGCAGCCCGGCCCAAACTCTGGGGACACGCCGCCATGGCGGCTTAACTTCGGGACCAGGCCGCCATGATGCTTTTGTTTCCGGCTGGGCCCAGGCTGGCTGAGACCCAAAGACTGCCGGGAGGCCACCACCAGCTTGCCGGGAAGTAAACCGAGGCTCCTGAATTACGCCAAAAAATTCATGGAAGATCGGCTAACCAAATGATATAGCAATTATAGGTTTAAAAGTTAAGGATTGATGCCAGCTAAAAGGGGTCCCAGCCGTCCTTTTTCGGCCCCGGACAGCTGCATCTGCCGCACCAACCTGGGGATTGCCAAGCAAACCGGTAGTGGTTAGTGAATGAAAGATGGTGCAACAAAGATAGAATCACTTAGGATATAATAAGAATGAATGCTGAGTTGATTAATGTATTGTTGGTCGAAGATAATCAAGATGATGCCTTCTTGATAGAAAGAATGCTGGAAAAAGCCTCCAGCTTATACTATGAGTTTAGAGTACATCACTGCGGCTCGCTTTCAGATGCTAAAAAATATCTTCATCATCACGAACCTGAGGTCATTTTACTGGACCTTGGCCTGCCTGACAGTCACGGTCTGCAGGTTTTATCAGACATAATGGATTTTGCCTCATCAATACCATTGATAGTATTAACCGGGCTTGAAGATGAAAGGGTGGCGATTGAAGCTCTTCAGAAAGGCGCCCAAGATTATTTACTCAAAGGGGAAATTAGTCACAATCTCTTGGGACGGTGTTTACGCTATGCTATTGAACGAAAGCGAAACGAGGAGGCGCGCAGTTTATTAGCAGCCATAGTGGAAAACTCTGACGATGCCATCATTTCAAAGACCTTGGAAGGTATCATTACCAGCTGGAATAGAGGCGCCGAAAGCATTTATGGCTATACTGCTGCAGAAGCGATCGGCCAATCCATATCTTTGATCATTCCCCCCGATGAGCCTGATGAAGTACCCATTCTCATTGCCAAGATACTGCGTGGTGAACCTGTAAGACATTATGAAACCAACCGCCGCCGCAAAGATGGCACTACCCTCAATGTCTCTCTGAGTATCTCCCCAGTCAGGAGCAGGACGGGAGCAATTATCGGGGCCTCAACCATTACCCGGGATATTACCGACCGCAAGCAGGCTGAAAAAGAGCGGGAGAAACTTATTTTGGACCTGCAAGAGGCGCTGGCTAAGGTCAAAACCCTGAGCGGTTTCCTGCCCATCTGCTCCTCTTGCAAGAAGATCCGCGATGATCAGGGCTACTGGACCCAGCTGGAAGCCTATATCCGGGACCATTCCGAGGCGGAGTTCAGCCATTGCATCT
>JAKAGH010000154.1 GCA_021817645.1 Deltaproteobacteria bacterium | reverse complement strand
TCAGGGCCAGCATGGCTTCCGGCGCGTCCACCCGGGCCAGCAGGGTGAGGAACCGGGCCAGGAGCACCGAGGTCTTGCCGGAGCCCGCGGGGGCCTCCAGGTGGAAGCTATCCTGGGGGTTTAAGGCCCGGTCCCGGGCCTCCTGATCGAGGGGGTGATTCTCCATTTTTTTTAGCGTCCGCAATCTCGGGGGGGCGTCTTACGCTCCAGTTACTTCATCGACCTATAGCTGGTGGCGCAGGCTGGAAAGCCTGCGCCACCAAAGGATACACGGTCCTTCATTCCTCTTCTTCCTCTTGGGGAGAGTCCGGAATTAGATAGCCGCAGATCAGCAGGAACGGGCAATACTGACAGGCCCCTTCTTTTTTCCCCTCTGGCGCGGGCGCGGGTTCGGGGTGGAAATCCCCCGCGGCCAGACGCCGGCCCAGGGCCGCCAGACGCGCTTCCCAGGCCGCGATGACGTGGCCCCAGGCCCCGGCCCGCTTGGGAAAATTCTCATGCTGCAAATGCTTCTCCCGGGCCGACTTCATGCCGATGTACCCGGCCTTGAGCGGAGCCTCGCCTGGGGCCGCGTCCACCCGCCCCTGTTTGACCGCGGCCAGATAGCCGGGGAGCTGGAACTCTTCCAGGTCGTCAAAGACTTTTTGGGCTTTCGGGACTTCCCCGGTCTTGTAATCCCACAGGATCAGGCCCTCGTCCCGGTGGTAATCGATACGGTCGATGCGGCCTTTGAGCCGAAAAGGCCAGCCCGGACCCTGAAGATCCCCGAACCGCTCCTCCATAGCCAGCCAGCGCCAGCCCTGGTGAAAACGCTCCTGTTCCAGGCGGAGCCACTCCCATAATAGCCCCTCCTCCCCCAGCCAGCGGTCCCACTCCGCCTGCCAGTGCAGGTCGTCCAACCGGTCCTCCAAGAGGCGGCGGGCCGCGGCCAGCAGTAGCTCCCGGGCCTGCTCCGTTTGTTCTTCGCCCCAATAATTTTGGGCCTCGAGAATCTTTTTAAAATCTCCGGCAAAGCGGGCCAAGACCTTATGCAGACGGTCGCCCCGCTCCTGAGGCGAGAGACCGGCCTCGATTTCCGGGAGTTCCCGGAGGGCCAGGAGGACCTCCAGCAAAAAGCGGCAGGGGCAGGCCAGGGCCGTCTGCGCCTGGGTCAGGGAGACCTCTGGGGGCAGCGGGATGGCGATGGGGGCCGCGGCCTCTTCCCGGGGCAATGCCCCATCGGCCGCGGCGAACGCGGCCCGCACTCCGGGCGAGCGCAGCCAGGCCGGGTGAGGCCGGCTGAGAGGCGAGATTTTTTCGTCCTGCCAGGCACCCAGGAACATGGAAGTGGCCACATTCTCTTCCTGGTCCACCAGCCGGGGCCGGGTCAGGGTAATGCGAGAAGCCGCGGCCAGCAGGGCCTCGAAGGCCTCCCGGGCAAACAGGTGCTGGCTCTGGTAAGTCCCGCCCAGGATTTTTTGTCTCTCCCCGGCGCTGAGCAAGGGCAATGGCCGGGGCGGCGGCGGGAAGACCCCGGAGTTCAGGCCCAGGCAGAGCACCTGATCGAAGTCCAGCCCCCGCATCTCCAGCAGGCCCAAAACCTGGATACCCGCGTCCTGGACACCTTCTCCGGGAAGGTCAATCTGCCTGGCTCCCAGGGTCAGCCATTCCCGAAACTCCGACGCAGTCAGGGAGACGGCCGCCAGGGTCCCGGCCAGCTCCTGGAGCAGGGCCCCGACCCGATGCCACTGTCCCCTCTCCGTTTCGTCCAGCCCCTGGGGAAAGCCCAGGAGTTGCCAGACCCGGGTGAGCCGGGCCGCCCATTCCCGGCCGCTGGCCGGGGCCGGGCGCAGCAACTGCCAGACCCGGTCCAGCCCGGTGAGCACGTCTCGGGCAGCCTCTCCCGGGTCCGCCTGGGCCGCGGCCCGGGACAAAAACTCCCAACCCCGCTCCACCCGGCGCTCCCGGAAGCAGCGGTCCCAGAGGGGCAGCTGCGGGTGCTGCGCCCGGATGCGGTAATAAGGGGAAAGGAGCAGGGAGACCAGGTCTTCCCGGAGTTCGCCGCCGCCCACGAATTTCAGGGGCAGCAGGGCCGCCTGCCATAGGGGCGTTTCCGCCAGACGCGGCCCCTGGGAAAAATTGTAGGCGCCGCCCTGGTCCGTTTGCGGAGGTCCCAGCAGTTCCGCCAGCAGCCGCCGCAATTCCGGCAGGTAATCGGCCAGGTTCGGGGCAGTGAGGGCCAGGCGGTGGAGAGGGAGGCCCTGATGGGCCAGGTCCACCAGACGGGCCGCGGCCCATTCCAGCTCCTGGCGCTTATCCGGCAGGACCACGGCCTGCTGCACTGCCTGGGGGTGCCCCTGCACTTGCAGATGGATGACGGGAAGGCGCCGGGCCACGGCGGCCAGGAAGGCCTCTTCCACCGGGGCCGGCGTCTCCAGGCCCACCACCAGCAGTTTCTCCGGCAGATTGAGCCGGTCCGCGTCCAGACCCCGGAGGAGATGATGGGGCCAGGCCGCGGCGGTTAAACAGCCTTCCTCGCGGCTGATTTCCTGAAATATTCCCATGACGCGCCGCCGCCAGGCGATCAGGGAGGAATCATGGGCGTCGGGTTCGAGAGAAAGGAGCCGGTGGCGGCAGAGAAGCGAATAAGCCTCATCCAAGGCCTGGGCCCAGGATAGGTCGGGGGTCAGGCCCTCCGGAGCAGGACCGGCATCAAGGGCGCGCTGCCAGAGGACCAGACGCTGCAAGGGGGAAGTCGGGGTTTCCGGGAGCCAGAGGGATTGGAGCAGGTCGGCCTGCCAGTGCCCCAGGGTAACCAGGGGCAGCGGCTCCCATGCAGCCAGACCCTGCTCCCGGCAGTGCTGCCGCTGCCGGTGCCACACCTGGCGGGCCAGTCGCTGGTGGGGCACCAGGGTCAGGACGCCGGGGGCAATCTCTCGGAGGAGGAATTCTTGTAATGCAACGCTGGCGGAAAAAACCTTATGGGCCATTGATAGCCTTAGGCCGGAATATGCAAGGTTTATTCAGAAGAAGGAGGCTGGTTGGCAGTATTGTTCAAAAACTGCCGCAGTTCATCCCCCTCTATCACTTCCTTTTCCAGGAGGACCTGGGCCACTTGCTCCAGGGTCTCGCGCCGTTGTTCCAGGATCTCCCGGGCCCGGCGATGGGCCCGTTCCACCAGGTGGGAGACCTCCTGGTCGATCTCCTGGGCCGTGGTCTCACTGTAATCCTTGGTGCTGGGGGACATGATGCTCTCCAGGAACAGGGGCCGCCGCTCCCGCTCAAAGGTGATGGGGCCCAGTTTCTCGCTCATGCCGTATTCACGGATCATGGAACGGGCGATGTCCGTGGCCCGGTAGAGATCGTTCTGGGCCCCGGTGGAGATCTCCTGGAAGTGCACTTCCTCCGCGGCCCGGCCCCCCAGCATCACCGCCATGCGGTCCTCCAACTCGGTCCGGGTCATCAGGTAGCGGTCCTCGGTGGGGAGCTGCATGGTGTAACCCAGCGCGCCGATGCCCCGGGGGATGATGGACACCCGGTGCACGGGGTCGGTGGTGGGCAGGGCCTCGGCCACCAGGGCGTGGCCGGTCTCGTGGTAGGCCACGATCTCCTTCTCCCGGGGGTTCATCAGGCGGTTGCGCTTTTCCAGGCCCGCCACCACCCGGTCGATGGCCTCTTCGAAATCGTCCATCTCCACCGCGGTCTTGTCTTTCCGGGCCGCCAGCAAGGCCGCCTCATTGACGATGTTGGCCAGGTCCGCGCCCACCATGCCGGGGGTGCGGGCCGCCAGGGTATTGAGGTTGACCTCCGGGGAGAGTTTGACCTTCCGGGTGTGAATTTTGAGGATATCTTCCCGGCCTTTGAGCGAGGGGCGGTCCACCAGGACGTGGCGGTCAAAGCGTCCGGGGCGGATCAACGCCGGATCCAGGATTTCCGGGCGGTTGGTGGCGGCCATGATGATCACCCCTTTGCGGGTGTCGAAACCGTCCATTTCGGATAGCAACTGGTTC
The DNA here is from genome assembly GCA_021817645.1 of Deltaproteobacteria bacterium. GTDB lineage: Bacteria > Desulfobacterota > Desulfobaccia > Desulfobaccales > 0-14-0-80-60-11 > SURF-52. The sequence goes on along the minus strand of JAKAGH010000154.1, from coordinate 3,517 downwards.
AGGGTGTTTTCCCGCTCTTCCGGGCCGCTCATGGGACTCAAGCCCCGGGCTTTGCCCACCGCGTCCAATTCATCGATGAAGATGATGCAGGGGGCCTTTTCCTGGGCCTGGGCAAAGAGGTCCCGGACCCGGGCCGCACCCACGCCCACGAACATCTCCACAAAATCCGAGCCGCTCAGGCTCAGGAAGGGAACTCCCGCTTCCCCGGCCACGGCCCGGGCCAGCAAGGTTTTGCCGGTGCCCGGCGGCCCCACCACCAGCACGCCCTTGGGGATGTTGCCCCCCAGCGCCTGAAATTTGGCGGGAGTCTTTAAAAACTCGATGATTTCCTTGAGTTCTTCTTCCGCCTCTTCTACTCCGGCCACGTCTGCGAAGGTGACCTTGGTCTCCGTCTCCACGTAGAGCTTAGCCTTGCTTTTGCCCACGGACATCAGGCCCCCGGCGCCGGTGCCGATTTTCCGGAAAAAATAGATCCAGATGGCCACCAGCAGCAGCATGGGGAGAACCCAGGCCAGGAGCGAAGTAATCCAGGTCTTTTCCAGGACGGCCTGATACTTGATCCCCTGCTTCTCCAGGAGCTTGATGAGGTCCGGGTCTTCCAGCCGCACAGTGGAAAACATGGGCTCTTTTTTAAACTGCTCCTTCAGCTTTTGAGCTAAATTCGGGTCTTTCCGGGCCTTGCTAAGATAGGCCACTCCCTCGGGCAGCAGGCGGCCCTCGATTTTGTCCGTGCTGATCACCAGGTCATCAACGCCTTTAAGCTCCACCAATTTGCGAAAGTCGCTGTAATTGATACTTTCCTGCCTGGGAGTGACGAAATATTGCTGCGCCAGCAGCAGGATCACCAGCAACGCCAGGAAGTACCACAGGGAAACCCGGGTATTTTGTCCCGCCATGCTCACCTCGAACCGACGCTTGCGCCGGCATTTAACCTCCTAAAATATAATGGAGTTCACCATGGTTGGCAAGGCAAGATCGGGAGATTATCCGCTCCAGGGATTGCCTCTGAGGACTGACGGCCATATGTTATGCTGAAACGCCGCGGGAAAGGTTGGGCCCCTCGGCACGGATGCCCCCATGGCCAAAACCGGCCGGGGCAGGCACCTTAGGAGGTAAAATGAGACTTTTTCCGCATCTATTCTTGCTCCTGCTGGTCGCAGGACTTATCGCACCCGCTCCCGCCGCCGCCGCTGAGCCCGGCCCCCCCACCATCAGCGTCAGCGCGGATGGCAAAGTGATGGCCAAACCGGATATGGCCACCCTGCATCTGGAGGTGGAAACCCAGGGATTCCAATCCCCGGCCGTGGCTGCGGAAAACGCCCGCATCAGTGAGGGCCTGCTGCAAGCCATGAAAAAAATCCTGAAACCGGAAGAAAAGATCCAGACCCTCAGCTATCGCCTCGTGCCCCTGCGCTCTTACAAAGACAAAAGCAAGACCGAGACAATCACCGGCTACCAGGCGATCCATCGGTTTAAGATGGAAGTCCGGGACCTGGAGCATTTGGGCACGGTGTTCGATACCGCTTTGAAAAATGGCGCGTCCAAAGTCGACGGCCCTTTTTGGGGCCATTCCCGGCTGGAGGAATTGCAGCGGCAGGCCGCGGTGGCCGCCCTGGCTAAGGCCCAGCGTCTGGCCGCCGACCTGGCCCAGGCCTCCGGGTTAAAGATCAAGGGCCTGCAACAGGTGTCCACCGGCCTGCAGCCTTTCTATCCCAGGGGCGTCGAGACTTTTGCGGCCAAAGCGGCCCCCCCCACCCCGGTGGAGGTGGGAGAGGAAGAGATCAGGGCCAATGTCAATGCCGTGTTCCTGGTGGGTCCCTGAGGCCGAAGGGCCGCGGCCGGGCACAAGTGCTTTACAATCAAGCAAGCACAAGTTATCATTGTCTTAAGATCATTTACGGGAGGACCTCAGTGAAAGAAGCAGTGGAAAAAGCGCTGGAAAAAATCCGCCCCCTGTTGCAGCGGGACGGCGGCGATATCGAACTCGTGGAAATTACTGATGGCGTGGTTAAAGTGCGCCTCACCGGCGCCTGCAAAGGCTGCCCCATGTCCCAGATGACCCTGAAACAGGGCGTCGAGCGGATGCTCTTGAAAGAAGTCCCCGGCCTGAAAGAAGTGCAGGCCGTGTGAAGTTTGGTGGAGGAGGTGGTTAAGGCCTGGCACGGGCGTCTCGCCTGGGACTCTTAGCCATTTCTCATCACCAACCTAGTCTGGTGGGGGCGAACCTGGGGTTCGCCCTTACTTTTTCTACCGTTTTCTCCCCGAAATTAATCGCAGGGGGGCCGGCCCTGGAAGCGGGCGGAGACGCGGGTCACCTACCCAGAAACTTGGATTTTATTGGTTACATAGGCGCCATTGGTGTGGGTGACGCGGCCCTGGCGCCGCAGCCGCTCCAGGTGCTTGGTCAGCATCTGAGTTTCGATGTGATGGTAGATAAAAGGAGGGTCCTTGGGCTTGCCGTAGAAGAAATGGCGGTCCGCCAACTGCTTCACGGTTTTTGGGGTTTTAAGCATCTCCAGGAGGCGGTCTTCCCGGGCGGCGATGGACTTCTGGTAAGCAGGCAGCGCGGCTTGAAATTCCTCCCGGCTGTATACTCCTTGTTCATGGGCGGTGATATAGGTCCGGGCCTGATACTCGGACAAGCCCTTCAGGGTGGCCTCAAAGTTCTCCAGGGAGGAAGTTTGATCTCCATACCAGGGCCCAAAGGGAGTGAGGTCCACGTCGGCCAGAAAGAGCAGCTCCTGCCCGGGGAAATGAAAACAGCTATGCCCCAGGGTATGTCCGGGCGCGGGGATGATTTCCAGGGTGACCTCCCCCTGTTGGAAACGCTGGCCGGGCTCATAGGGGACGAGGTGCTCCAGGGGCCGGAAATGGAATTGCCGGACCATGATTTCCCCCCAGTATTCCCGGGCCTGGGGGTCGTCTAATCCCATCAGCGCGAATGCGCCCTCCACGGACTTAAAGGCCTCAGCCTCCGCCGCGGGCACGTAAAACCGGGCCTGGGGGAAGAGATAGTTATATTTTTGATGATCTTCGTGGAAGTGGCTGATAAAGACGCGGGTCACCTCCCGGGTTTGGGCCAGACCGCGCAGGTAGTCCTTATCCGAGGCGGGGTCCACTACCCAGGTCTCGTCGCCGTCGATGACTAGGGAATGGCAATAGGGGTAGCGCCCGCCTTTCTTGCCGGGGATGAACTTGATGGGGCCGAAATCCCGGAATTCTGCCGGCTCTGCGGCGGCCGTGAATGGCTGGTTCATTAAAATTAGATAACCTTCTGCCGGATTATCAGCCCTTATCTTCTTCCTGAATCAGATACAAGACTTCATAATGCTGGGCCAGTTCTTCCTTGGCCGCCTCGGCCGCGTCCGGAGCCAGGTTCTTGACCCGGATATAGACGTCCCGGTAGCCCTCCCGGGCAGAGGCATAATGGCTGAGGAGGCTGACAAAACGCGCCCCTTTGGCCCGGAGCAGGTCCACCACCTCTTTGATCAGACCGGGCCGGTCTTCCAGGCGCAGG
>JAKAGH010000153.1 GCA_021817645.1 Deltaproteobacteria bacterium | reverse complement strand
CCGCGGAAGGGGCAATAGACGCGTCCAACATGCTCAAACCCCCCTTGGCCCGGGGGGAGCGGCGTTGCGTGGGGGCCACCACCATCAACGAGTACCGCAAATACATCGAGAAGGACGCGGCCTTTGAGCGCCGTTTCCAGCCCATTATGGTGACGGAGCCTTCGGTGGAAGACACCATCGCCATCCTCAGGGGCCTGAAGGAAAAATATGAAGTGCACCACAAGGTGCGCATCAAGGACAGCGCCATTGTCGCGGCCGCGACCCTGTCGCACCGCTACATCACCGACCGCCGCCTGCCGGACAAGGCGGTGGACCTGATTGACGAGGCCGCGTCCAAGCTGCGCATGGAAATCGATTCCCGGCCCGCGGAGATCGATGAGATCGAGCGGAAGATCACCCAGGAGGAGATCGAACGGGAGGCCCTGAAACGGGAGCAGGATACAGCTTCCAAAGAACGGCTGGCCAAAATCGAAAAGAGCCTGGCCGACCTCAAGGAGCGGAGCGCGGTCCTCAAGGCCCGCTGGCAGAAAGAAAAAGAGGTCATCAGCCGCATTGCCTCCATCAAAGAGCAGATTGACCGGACCCAGACGGAAACGGCCCAGGCGGAGCGCCTGGGCGACCTGGCCCGGGCCGCGGAACTGAAATACGGGTCCATGCTCAACCTGCAAAAGGAGCTGGAGGCCGAATCCCAAAAGCTCTCGGAGATTCAGCAGGAAGGGGCCATGCTCAAGGAGGAGGTGGATGCGGAAGACATCGCCGAAGTGGTCTCCAAGTGGTCCGGCATCCCGGTGACCCGGCTCCTGGAAGGGGAAAAACTGAAACTCCTGCACATGGAAGAGCGTCTGGCCGCGCGAGTGGTGGGCCAGGAGGAGGCGGTGCAGGCAGTGTCCAACGCGGTGCGCCGGGCCCGCTCCGGCCTGCAAGACCCCAACCGGCCCCTGGGCTCCTTTATCTTCCTGGGCCCCACGGGCGTGGGCAAGACCGAGTTGGCCCGGGCCCTGGCCGAGTTCATGTTTGACTCGGAAGCGGCCATGATCCGCCTGGACATGAGCGAATACATGGAGAAGCACACGGTTTCCCGCCTCATCGGCGCGCCCCCGGGCTACGTGGGCTACGAGGAAGGGGGCCAGCTCACCGAGGCGGTGCGGCGGCGGCCTTACTCCGTGGTCCTGTTCGATGAAGTGGAAAAGGCCCACCCGGAGGTGTTCAACGCCCTGCTGCAGATCCTGGACGACGGCCGCCTCACCGACGGCCATGGCCGCACGGTGGATTTCAAGAACACCATCGTCATCATGACCTCCAACATCGGCAGCCAGTACATCGCCGAGGCGGCGAGTGAGGCGCAGATGCGGGATAAGGTCATGGAGGCCCTGAAGCTCCACTTCAAGCCGGAGTTTCTGAACCGGGTGGACGATATTCTCATCTTCCACCGCCTGAGCAAGGAGCAGCTCAAAGCCATCGTCACCCTGCAAATCCGGCGGCTGGCGAAGCTCCTGGAGGAGCGGCAACTGCACCTGGAGTTGACGGACGCGGCCCGGGACTTTTTGGCGGACGCGGGCTACGACCCGGTGTACGGCGCCAGACCGTTGCGCCGGGCCATCCAGCACCACTTGCAGGATAAACTGGCGCCCATGCTCCTGGAAGGCAAGTTCAAGGAAGGGGACACCATCCTGGTGGACGCAGCTAAAGAAGGCCTGACGTTCCAACGGCAGGAGGCGCTTAAAGCCGCGGTGAATTAGGCAGGTAAGGCAGCTCAAAAATCTTGGGGGAGAGCCGGGGGCATGGGGCCACCGCCCTCCCTCAATGTGACTTCGCTCCCGAACTCTGCTTGGGAGCGTTTTTTATTTTTTTTGAAGCCCCTGTTTTCTAGGAATTTAATTCGAAGCAGAGCTTCGCAGCCAAGTGCGTTCCCCTGCGAACCCGGGGAACGAGGGTTTAACAAGCTTGATTATTTGGAGGGTCCGGCGGTTTGAGCCGGGGCGGCGTTGCCGGGGGCAACGTCCGGCTGCATCGAATCATCCAGGGTGAGGACATAGATGCTAATGGCCGCCAACATCAGGCCCAGGGCCAGCCACGCTCGCCAGTCTTTATGCAGTCCCATCCAGACAGGATTTTTTTCGGAGTGATGCGTATGCTTCGAGTGCTTCGCGTGCGTCATGCCTTTCCCTCGCGTAAATAGATGTAAGCCCAGATTATCATAATAATTCTCTCTTGAGGAAGAATCGGCAGAAAACGAGGAAGATAATAGTTTTTGCCGGATGACCCCGCCCCTACGGATCAGGGGAAAGACCGGAGGTAAAGGAGACTATTCCCCTCCATTCCTCAAGGAAATAAAATATTTGGTAAAAATTAAGGAATTAGCATATAAGAAAAATAAGAATAAAACCCGCCAGTGAAGGAGGGCTTAGCTATGCACGGTCGCGGCAGATTTGCCCTTAGCCTGTTCCTTTTTCTCGGTATTCTACTGCTGGCGTCGGACCCCCGGGCCCAGGCCACCCCCCTTAATTCCCAACCGCCCGCAACGCCGGTACGCCTGGTTTTTATTCACCATTCGGTGGGCGCCAATTGGCTGAGCGATGACAATGGCAACCTGCTCCGGGGACTGAACGCCAATAATTATTACGTGTCCGATACCTATTATGGTTGGGGACCGATTTACGATCCCGCTACTCCGGGAAGCGGCACCATCGGTGACTACACTGATATCGGCCACTGGTATGATTGGTTCCTGGGCCCCAGGAGTAGCATCTTTTTGGGGGATTTGTATCCGACGACGCATCTTACCCCTGCACCGGAAATGTCTGGCATCAATGCCATTCCTAAACCCCCGGGCGACAATACCGTGGTCCTCTTTAAATCCTGCTTTGTCAGTGCCTACCTCATCACCGGCAATCCCAACGATCCGCCCCGGAAGAGCAGCCCGGCCGACCCCAATCCTATTTGGGGGAGTGCTGACGGCTCCGAATACACCGTGAGCAATATCAAAGGGATGTACCGGGACCTGCTGTCGTATTTTGCCACCCGCCAGGACAGGCTTTTCATCCTGGTTACCACACCGCCGTCGTCCTACGACGATCCTGGCTTAACCCGCTCCTCAGCCATACTGCTGCGGGCCATTAACACCTGGCTGGTGCGGCATTGGCTGGAAAACTATCTCTATAATAACGTAGCGGTCTTCGATTTCTATAATGTCCTCACCTCCAACGGCGGCAACATAGATACCAACGACCTGGGGGCGGCCACCGGAAACCACCATCGCCTGAGGAACGGCTTGGTGCAGCATGTGGTCAATGTCAACAATAATTTTTCGGCTTATACCCCAGGCGGCGATAGCCATCCTGGAGGCCCGGGGAGTGAAAAGACCACAGGCGAGTTCCTCCCCCTCCTGAATGTCGCCTACCATGCCTGGCAAGGTGACGGCGGCCGACCTTGGCTTATGGGCCGGAGCCCTGCCATCACTTCACCATCGGGGGTTCTGTTGTTGGACTAGAAATTTTTTGGGGGAAGGGCCGGGATTCTCAGGCCCCGGCCCTTAGCCCCTCCCTCCAAATCAAACCGCATAATCCTGGGCCAGGGTCTTTAACCGCCTCAGTAACTGGCCGTAAGCCTTGAAGAGGGAGGGCAGTTCCCGGAGGCGGTATTTGCGCATGAGCCGGAGCTGGTTTTTGAGCGACCGGGAGCGCTGAAACAGCGTGGCCAGCTCCTGGTAGAAGTCCTGAAGCGGCAGGGTAGTGGGCAGAAGGGTATGAAAAAAATCGAAGTAGTCGTAATTGGTGTTGATGAGCTGGTCTCGGACCTCATGATACAGGTCGGTTCCCGGCAGGGGCGTCAGGACAGAAAAGCCGATAAAGCTTAGGTCCAGGTCCAGGCAGCACTGCCGCAAAGCAGCGAAATCCCGGCGCTCGAATTCGGGCCGCACCATAAACATGGGCCAGATATCGAGGCCGAGGCCTTTGAGTATCTTTAGAGCCCGGACATTGTTTTCCACGGTAGAGCCCTTGCGGATCAGCTGCAGGTCCGCGTTCCGCATGAACTCCAGGCCCACAAAGATCCGCTCCAGACCGATTTTCCGCCACTGCTCCAGCAGTTCCGGGTGCTTGACGATGGTATCGCTGCGGCCATAGAGGAAATAGCGTTTCTTGATCCCCGCGCTCAGGATGAGGTCCGCGAGCCTGGCCATACGCGGCGTATCCAGCAGGGATTCATCATCCGCAAAAAAGACGTAGGGCTCCTGGATCGTCTGCAATTCCTCAACAATTAATTCCGGTTTCCGGGTGAGATAGCGCCCCCCGGTCAGCTTCCACAGGGCGCAGAACTGACAGCGGAAGTGGCAGCCCTTCGAGGTGCGGATGGAGGCCAGGGGCCGCATCCATTCGCTGAAATAGGATTTTCTATAGGCCGCCGTGAGGTCCCGCCGGGGGAAAGGCAAGGCGTCCAGATCGAGGCCTTGCTCTTCCTGGCTGAGCAGCACCGCGCCGTTTTCCAGGGAGGCCGCTCCAGCAATCCCGGTCAATTCCTGGCCTTTTTCCAACCGCCTGATAACCTCCCGGAAGGCCAAGACGCCTCACCGGCGATGATGACGTCGATACAAGGGGTGGCAAAATCCCCGGGCCTGACCGTGGCATGGTGGCCACCGACTATAATGATGGTCTCCGGGTTGTGGGTCTTGATTTGCTGGCAGAGCCTTTTCACCGTGTTGACGTGGACCGTGTAAGAGGTGAGGCCCACCACCTCCGGCTGATAATCGCGCAGGACGGTAGCCAGATCCCGGTCGAGGCGCAGGTCCAGGATGCGGACGTCGTGGTCCGGGGCCACGCCCGCGGCCAGGTATTCCAAGGCCAGGGGCTCGAAGACGGAAAAATCCTCGCCTCCCAGGGCCTTGGCGGGTTTGGCGGGTTGGATGAGCAGGATTTTCATGGGTTAATTCTCCTAATAATGCCTTGCAGGCATCGGCCATTCATGGCCGCGAGAGCCGCCGCCACCATCTGCACCGGCAGAAAACACATTCCCCCACCAGATTTAACGGGCTTCTGCCCGATGCTTAATCAGCCGCAGCCACTCCTTGCGGATGAGGCCGCTGAACGGAGCAATGAGAAGCCAATAGAGATGGAAGGCGCGTCGGCTGGAATTACACAAACATTGAACCCGCGTTTCGGTGGTGACCCGGACCCCCCTGGCGTCGCCCCGGGGGATGAAGGCCATATTTCCCACGACCTTGGCAAAGCCCGGGCGGTTAAACGCCGCAAAATCATGGGCCTGGACGCTCTGAATCTGCGGGGTAAGGGTCCAGAAACGCCCGACCAGCCCGAAGACAATTTCCTGGGATGGCTTATCCGCCAGCAAAACAAACCCCAATTTAAACATGCCTTCAAAAGTTAGGCCGGATTCCGGAAGTCCGCGCAGACGACAAAGCCAACGAATTATGATGGAATCGCGCATATCGTGACGGCGGGCCACCGCATAAGCCTGCGCTGCAGAAGCATCGATGTCGATCTGGTATCGCGCCTTGATATCGAAGTCTGGTAAGAGCTGATCGATTAACATGATTTATCTACTCCACGGCTTTATTCCAGCCCGCGGCCAAGTATTCCCGGGCCAGGGGCTAAATGATGGAAAAATCTTTGCCTCCCAAGGCTTTCGGGTCTTGGCGGGTTGGATCAGTAGTATCTTCATGACTACCTCACGGTTAAGAAGTTTTTATGCCCTCAAGGTACTGCCCGGTCATGGCCGTCAGGCCCTCCGCCACCATCTCCACGCTCATGTCCGGCTCCCGGAAAAGCAGGATCAGGGCGCCGAGGTATAAAGAAAAAATCGCGCCCGCGGCCACCTGGGAGTCCACCTCCGCCCGGATCAGGCCCCGGCTTTTTTCTGCCTCGACCAGGCTTCCCAGAATCTGGAAATACCGGGCGGTCATCCCGGTCATGTGCGGGGTTTCGCCGGCGGGCTCAAAGACGGTGTGGCGAATCAGCGCCCGGTAGAGGTTGCGGTTGGCGTCATAGAGCCGGAAGAAGCCCGTGGCCAGGTGCAGCAGGCGTTCCAGGAGCGGCAGGTCCCCGGGCATCGAGGTTATCAGTTCTGACAGGGCCTGGTCGAGGTCCCGGGTGAGGGCTTCTTCCAGCAGCGCGGTTTTGCTCTGGAAATGCACGACCACCGAGGCCGGGGAGACCCCGGCTTTGCGGGCGATATCCCGGATGGTGCAATCCTCGGGGCCCTTTTGGGCAAAGAGGCGGCGCGCTGCTTGCAGAATCAGCTGCCTGGTCTCTAGTTTGGAGGCTTCCCGGCGGTTCATAATAAATTATCCAAGTTTAATTATTAAACATGTTTAATTATGTCTGCCATTTTGTCAAGGGAAAAATTGCAGGGGGCGGGGGGATCAATAAGGAACCCGGCTTAAGGCGAAACGGAGCTGCGCAGCGCAGGGGGTGCCCTATCGAAAAGCTGGGGAACGACAGGGAACGAAGTAGGTGCTGGCGGAGGCGGGTGAGGTCTGAGCTTGCTAGTGTGGCGTCCCAGAAATGCCTTACATAACTTACGCTGTCTTTCTCCCTCCCCCTTCGAGGGGGGAGGGTCGGGGTGGGGGTGGCGTCTTTTAGGTGATTACAGCCACTTAGCCAAAGTCGCCCCCATCACCTAACCCCCGAGGGGAGAGGGAATGGTATTGGGCATATTCCTAGGTGATATTTTGTACCTTATTTCTGGACGTCACACTAGATAATCAGGCGCCGGGCGAGACGAGGAAGCTGGTGGTGAGGGGCACGATGGACCGGGCCAGGCTGCCGTCGTCGACGGAGACCAGCACCCGGATTGCGCCACCCGCCTGGGCATCCCAAAACGCCTGCCATTCGATTTGATAGGTAACGCCGCTGGGACCGGATTTTTCCATCATCTCGGACTCTCCTATCATACCCTGCCATTCCTGGTAGGACCGGGATTGCAGGGCCGCGACGAATAGGTCCAAAAGCTTTCGGGCTTCTTTTTTATCCAATGGCTTTAATTACCTCCGGCCACAACTCCCCGGCCTTGCCGGGGAGGAAGTAGTCGGTGACCGTGCGGGTGAGGCGGGTGGGTTCCAGGTTGTTTTCGACGATGATGGCGCCGTTGCCTTGGGCGAAACCGGGGAGGTAGTTGGCCGGGGAGACTTCGCCGGAGGTGCCGATGATCAAGAGCAGGCCGCAGGTGGCGGCCAGGTGGTCCGCCTCCTTCTTGGCCTCCCGGGGGATGGGCTCGCCGAAGAAGACCACGTCCGGCTTGATCAGGCCGCCGCAATAGCAGTAGAGTGGGGTCTGGGAAAAATCCAGGGACTCCCGGGGGTACTCGCCGTGACAGCTCAGACAAACGAAGCGCAGGGCGTTGCCGTGGTACTCCACCACCCGTTGGCTGCCCGCGGCCTGGTGGAGGTTGTCCACGTTCTGGGTGATGACCCCCAGGAGCAGGCCCTGAGCCTCCAGAGCCGCCAGGGCGTAATGCGCGGGGTTGGGGCGGGCCGCAATGATGATCCGGTCCATTTCCTT
>JAKAGH010000152.1 GCA_021817645.1 Deltaproteobacteria bacterium | reverse complement strand
TCTGGAAAGTTCTTTTGTAGGGTGCGCCCTGCGCACCATTGCACCGGGGCTGGAGCGGGCGGGGACGCCCGCTTTAAGACTTGCGCGATTTACGGGCGGGCCGATGTCCCCAGATGATGCTCCATCTTTTTCCTTGATTTTACGAAGGGAATATAATTAAGTAAAATTAATTCATTTACTATTATTAATTAGGAATACTTATATGGAATGGCAGCAGATCCTGGGGTTTTTCCAGGTGGTCAGACTGGGCAGCTTTACTAAAGCTGCGACGGCCACCTTCCGCACTCAATCCGCCTTAAGCCAGCAGATCAAGGCCCTGGAAGAAGAATGGGGCTGCCCGCTGCTCGAAAGGATCGGCAAGAAAAAGTTGCGGCTGACCGCGGCCGGAGAGAGATTCTTCCAATTTTCCCAGATGATCCTGGGGCAATACGAGCATCTGCAGGAGGAAATCAACGCCATCAAGGGGGAGCAAAAAGGCCACCTGCGGCTGGCCGCGCCTTTCACCACCCTCTACCACCTCTTCCGGGAGCTGCTGCCCGCCTATATCCGCCGCTTTCCCCAGGTGCAGTTGAGTATCCTGGACCGCTCCCAGGAAAGCGTGATCGAGTTGGTCCGTTCCGGGGAGATTGACTTGGGCCTGGCTCTGGAATCCACCTCCCCCCAGGACCTTGCCCTAAAACGCTGGCAAAAGGTGGAGAAGGTGCTGCTGACTCCCCTGGAGCATCCCCTGGTCGGCCTAAAAAGGGTGCGCATGGAGGAGATCGCCCAATATCCCTTGATCCTCCCGCCTCAGGGTCTTAAATTTACGGGCCGGAGCGTCTTGGAAGACCACTTCCGCAGACTCGGGCTGGACTACCACGTCATCATGGAGTCTTCCAACGTGGAGTTGAGTTCTCTATACGTGGAAATGGGCCTGGGCATCTCCTTCGCCACCGTGGCCAGCAGCTTGCCGCGGTTGGCGCCAAGAAACCTGGCCTTCATTCCTCTGGACCACTACTTCCCGCCGGATTACATCGCGGTGGTCATGAGGAAGGACAAAATCCTGGGACCGCACAAGCAGGCATTTTTGGAGATGTTGTTTGAAGAAAAGACGTAGGGGCGGACCCAGGTGTCCGCCCTTTCTCGGGATGGAAACACCAGGGGGCACACCTGGGCGCCCCCCCTACGAGCTGTGCCCCTACTGTGCCGACTGCACCGCACCGTTTTTGATGGTGAGGAGGTAGAGGGAGAGATCGGCTTCCCGGTCGGCGTTGAAGCCTTTAAACCAGGGGAGGCCGGGCAGATCCTTCAACGCGAGCAAACGCTTAGGAAGATCGGCCCGCTGGAGGTTTTTGTCCCCTTCCAGGGCCTTGAGGAGCAGCCGCACCACCGCATAACCCTGGGCCGCCAGATAATCCGGATTTTCGCTGTATTGCTGGCGGTAAGCGGTAATAAACTCCTGGACCGCGGGGGAGTTATCCCGGGCAAAAAAGGCGTCAGGGAAGATAATGCCCTCCAAGGCCCGGGCTTCAGGTTCCGGGAGGTCAGGAGCGTGCAGCAGGTTGGTGCCCAGGAGCTGCAAATTCTGCATCCCATAGCCTTGCAACTGCCCGGCCACGGCCGCGACCGCGGACGCATCATCGGGAATAAACAGAGCCTCAAACCCAGGCGCGCCCTGCTCCGGTTGATACACGGCTTTGAGAGAGGCCAGGGCTGGAGCAAAATCCCGGGTGGAGGGGGAATAAGGCTCCTGGTCCACCACTTCCACGCCCTGGTTCTGGGCCTCCTCCAGAAATTGCTGCATGAAGGTTTGTCCATACCCCGAATCCGGATATAGCACGGCATACCTTTTCAGACCCCGCGCCAGGGCGTAGCGCATGAGGGCCCGCACCTGCTGGCGGGCAGTGAGAAAGGTCTGGAAGACATAATCCCCGGTTTGGGTAATGCCCGCCTTTTGGGACAGGGCAATGAGGGGCACTTTGGCTTCCTGGGCGGCCGGGGCCGCGCCCTGGACTGCGGCGGAGCTGAGGGGGCCCAGGAAGGCCAGGACATGAGGGTCCGCGGCCAGGTCATGTACGGTTTGGGCGGCAACCCCCTGGTCATTGGGGGTATCCCGGAAATTCAATTCCAAGACGGTTCCTTTGACCGCCAACTCCATCCCCTGTTTCACATGCTTACCGGGGTTGGCGAATTCCCCGCTCAGGGGCAGCAGGCAGACCAAGAGCCTCCTTTGCCCCTTCCGCAGCTGTTCCAGACTGGCGGCTTCCTTGCTCTCCGGGAAGCGCTCCTTTAAGGTCTCGGCCCACTTTTGGGCGTCGTCCGTCCGCCCGGCCTTCTGGGCCAGGTTGGCCAGCCGCAGCAGCAAAACCGCACTTAACGGCGTATCCCGGTAAAGGTTGGCCATGGTTTCCAATTCTTCGGGAGTGGCCTGCTCCACCAGGCGGGTCTTCAAGTCCTCGAACCACTCCCGATCTCCGGCCGCCAGGTCTTTGGACGCCAGGCGCAGCCGGGTAAAGGCCTGGGGCACCTGCCCCTCCTTCAGGGCGATCTCGGCGAGGAGCGCTTGCGTGGAAAACCGCTGTTCCGGCGGCAATTCATCGGCGGTGAGGCTGTCCAGCACCCGGTGGGCCTGCTGGAGTTGGCCCAGCTTGAAATAGGCCCGGCCTGCCCCGTAGCGGGCCTTTAAGGCCATATCCTTAGGGGGGCTTTGAGCCAAGATGGCTTGATAGCGCCGCAGGGAATCATGCCAGTCTCCCAAAAGTCCCACCAGCTCGGCCAGCCGCAGCCGGGCCGTCGGCGCGTGCTGGCCCTTGGGATAGCGCTCCAGGTAGGTGGCGAATTGCGCCCGGGCCTGGCGGTAAACCTGGCGGCGGTAGCTCTCCTCCGCCTGTTGGAAGAGATTCTCTTCCACCTCCCGGAACCGGGCCTCGGAAGTCGGCTGAGGAAAGATCGACGGCCCGGCCCCGCAGGCGGGCAGCCAGAGACTCAAACACAGCAGGAAGATGCCGCAGAGCAGTTTTCGCTGATGACTTTTCATACGGCTAATTATTATCATTTATTTTTTCCAGGACAACAAAATATTTTAAGGGTTATACCAAGTTAGGGTCGCAAGAGCAGTGTCGTCATGCCGGGGAGAGAAGAGAATTGAGTTTCTTTCCGCCGCTTCGTTCCGTTCAGAAAGACACTTAATAATACCTGATTCCTATCCGAGGGAAGTAGGAGCGGGCCGGTTAAGAAAAAAGGGGAAAGGGTCTAATCCCCTTTCCCCTAAACTATCATGGTTGAGACCTTGCAGGCCTGCGTCGGCCCGCGGCTGCCCCAACTTACTTCACTTCTTCGAATTCGGCCTCCACCACTTCTTCTTCCGGCTTCTTGGCCTTTTCTTCGTGTCCTGCGGCACCCGCGCCAGCCCCGGCTCCGGCCCCGGCGCCCGCGGCGCCCGCCTCGCCGGTCTTGGCGTACATCTGTTCCGCCAGCTTGTGGGAGGCCTTCATCAGCGCCTCGCTGCTGTCCTTGATGGCCTGGACGTCGGTGCTTTCCATGGTGGTTTTCAAGTGCGAGATGTGGCTTTCGATATCAGCTTTGACGGCCGGGTCGGCCTTGTCGCCCAGATCCGCCAGGGTTTTTTCCGTGGTGTAGATCAGGGTATCCGCCTGGTTCCGGGCCTCCACCAGCTCCTTTTTGCGGTGGTCTTCTTCGGCGTGGGCCTCAGCTTCCCGGATCAGGTTTTTGATCTCATCTTCCGAAAGTCCGCTGGGCGCAGTAATCCGGATGGACTGCTCCCGGCCGGTGCCCAGGTCCTTGGCGGAGACGTGGACGATGCCGTTGGCGTCGATGTCAAAGGTGACTTCGACCTGGGGCACGCCCCGGGGCGCCGGGGGGATGCCGAAAAGCTCGAACCGGCCCAGGGTCTTGTTGTCCCCGGCCATGTCCCGCTCCCCCTGGAGCACGTGGATGGTCACCGCGGTCTGGTTATCCGCCGCGGTGGAGAAGACCTGGCTCTTCCGGGTGGGGATGGTGGTATTGCGGTCGATGATCTTGGTGAACACGCCGCCCAGGGTCTCGATGCCCAGGGAGAGGGGGGTGACATCCAGCAGCAGGACGTCTTTCACTTCCCCTTTGAGCACTCCGCCCTGGATGCCCGCGCCCACGGCCACCACTTCGTCCGGATTGACCCCTTTGTGGGGCTCTTTACCGAAGATCTCCTTGACCTTCTCCTGGACCTTGGGCATGCGGGTCATGCCCCCCACCAGGATGACTTCGTCGATATCTTTGGGGCTGACATTGGCGTCTTTCAGGGCCTGGCGGCAGGGGCCTTCCATCTTGTTGATCAAGTCTTCCACCAGACCTTCCAGCTTGGCCCGGGTGAGCTTGATGAGCAGATGTTTGGGGCCGCTGGCGTCGGCGGTGATGAAGGGCAGGTTGACCTCGGTCTCCAGCGAGGTGGACAACTCCATCTTGGCCTTTTCTGCGCCCTCTTTGAGACGTTGCAGGGCCATTTTATCGCTTCTGAGATCGATACCCTGCTCCCGCCGAAACTCATCCGCCAGGAAATCGATGACCCGCTGGTCGAAGTCGTCGCCCCCCAGGTGGGTGTCGCCGTTGGTGGATTTGACCTCGAAGACGCCTTCACCCAACTCCAGGACGGAGATGTCAAAGGTCCCGCCCCCCAGATCGAAGACGGCGATGCGCTCGTCCTTCTTTTTCTCCAGGCCGTAGGCCATGGACGCGGCGGTGGGCTCATTGATGATGCGCAGCACGTTGAGGCCGGCGATCCGGCCCGCGTCCTTGGTGGCCTGGCGCTGGGCGTCGTTGAAGTAGGCGGGCACGGTGACCACCGCTTCGGTGACTTTCTCCCCCAGATACTCCTCCGCGGTCTGTTTCATCTTGGTGAGGATCATGGCGGAGATTTCCGCGGGGCTGTAAGTGCGGCCCCGGATATCTATATGGGCATCGCCGTTTTCCGCGCGCACGATCTTGTAGGGCAGAATCTTGAGGTCCCGCTGCACTTCCGGGTCGTCAAATTTTCTGCCGATGAGACGCTTGACGGAAAAGATGGTATTCAAAGGGTTGGTGATGGCCTGGCGTTTGGCGATTTGGCCCACCAGGCGCTCCCCGCTTTCGGTAAAGGCCACCACCGAAGGGGTGGTGCGGCTACCTTCCACATTGGGGATAACCTTGGGCTCCCCCGCCTCCATGATGGCGACGCAGGAGTTGGTGGTGCCTAAATCAATGCCGATGGGTTTGGACATATATCTTTCCTCCTAGACTTTCACATCAATGGGACATGAAGTTTGTTGGTTGTTTTTGGCCACCACCACCATCGCCGGCCTGAGCAGCCGGCTCCGGAGGAGATAGCCTTTCTGTAATTCTTTCAGGATGGTGCAGTCATCCACCTCTGTGGACTCTTCCTGCATCACCGCGTTATGGAAGGCCGGGTCAAAGGGCTGCCCCACGCAGACAATAGGGGTCACCCCGAAGCGGGTCAGGGCCTTGAGAAAACCTTGGAACACCAGTTCCAGCCCCTCCAGCAGGGGCTGCGGCGCGTCCAACTGGCGGCCATGCTCCAAAGCCAGTTCCAGGTTGTCCACCACGGGGAGAAGTTCTTTGATCAGGTTCTCGTTAGCGAACTGCAGCAGTTCGGCCTTCTCTTTCTCCTGGCGTTTTTTCAGATTTTCGAGATCAGCGGCACAGCGCAGCAGGCGTTCGTAGTAATCCTGGGCCTCCGGGGCCTTTTCCGCCTGGGGCTCCGGCGCGGCCGCGGCCTCCGCCACCGGCGCCGCCCCGGGCTCTGGGGCGCCCGCGGCTGCGGTATCCTTCTTTATTTTTTCTCCCTTATCTTTGGATAAGGACATAAGTCTCTCTCCTTAACTCCTTAACCCACCTGTTTTTGCGGGCAGTCCCCGGGCGAAAACCAAGGAGCGTGGCCTCAACTATGCCACTTCTTGAGCAAATCGGTGACCATGGAGGCGGTGTAACGCACAATGGGAATCAGTCGGCCGTAGTCCATGCGCATCGGGCCGATGATGCCCAGGCTGCCCACCGGCGTGTGGTCGCCGGCATAGGATGAAGCCACCACGCTGAGCTGCATCTCCGGGAAGTGCTCATCCGGGCTGATAATGATCTGCACGCCCTGGGATGCCAGAGTTTGATCCAGCAAGGTGATCAGGTGGTGCTTTTCTTCAAAGGCCCTAAACAGGGTGCGAATCTTCTCCACATCCTCAGAAAACTCGGGATAATCAAGTATCTGGCTGGTCCCCTCGATATAGAGCGACTCTTCCTCCTCGCTCTGGAGGGCCTGGCGGCTGAGACTCAAGGCCTGGGAGACCATCTTGTCGAACTGGTTTTTATCTTCTTCCATCCGGGCCAAGATCTGGCGGCGGGTTTCCCCGAGGGTGAGATTCTGGCAGAATTCATTCAAAAACTGGCTGAACCCGTCCAACTGCCCCTGGGTGTAACG
Source organism: Deltaproteobacteria bacterium (assembly GCA_021817645.1). Classification (GTDB taxonomy): domain Bacteria; phylum Desulfobacterota; class Desulfobaccia; order Desulfobaccales; family 0-14-0-80-60-11; genus SURF-52. The sequence goes on along the minus strand of JAKAGH010000152.1, from coordinate 1,201 downwards.
GCTGCTGCTCCGCACAAACCGCGTCTGCACCTGGTGGTCCTGGGCCACCAGGACCGTGAGGACTCCATCACCCCCCAGATTAATAAACTGGACGTGCTTGAGGCGCATCCCCTGAGGGCGGGGGGCCAGCACCAGGGCCGGGTGACCGCTCACTGCGGAGAGCACCCGGGAGGCCTGGCGGAACAGCTCCTGGGGCTCCACCTCGGGCAGGGCCAGGGCATTCTTAATCTGCTTCTGCATCCGCGGCCCCAACTCCACGGCGGGTAGAATGTGATCCACGTAATACCGGAACCCCAGGGCCGTGGGCAGGCGGCCTGCGGAGGTGTGGGGCTGGCGGAGAAACCCCCGCTCTTCCAGATCCGTCATCAAATTGCGGATGCTGGCGGGGCTGAGATTGAGCCCCGAAAGCTTGGCCACCACGCGGGAGCCCACGGGTTCACCGGTGGCGATGTACTGCACCACCACGGTCCTTAAAACCCGGCTGTCCCGTTCTCCCAAGAGTTCCACGACGCTGCTCATGACTGCGAATTTATCCTAGTAAATTTAATAATACCGCCTGGATTTGTCAAGAGATATAAGGACTTTTCGCTCCCTTTAGCCCTGGCAGCGGTGGCGGATGTTCTCCCCTTCCACCATGTACACCACCTGTTCGGCGATATTGGTGGCATGGTCCCCCGCCCGCTCCAGGTTGCGGACGATGTTGATCTGGCTCTGATCCAGGGGCACCACTTCCTGGTGGGCCGCCATGTTCTCCAACAAATCCTGGGTGATGGCGCGGTCCAGGCTGTCCACTTCATCGTCCGCCAGGCACACCTCCCGGGCCGCCTGGACGTCCCGGTTGATAAAGGCCTCCAGGCACTGGACCACCATCATCTGAGCTTTGCGGGCCATGGTGAGAATCTCGGGGTGCAGCGGCTGGGGCGGGAAGTGGCTCAGGTTCAAGGCCTCCTCCGCCACATTCACCGCCTGGTCGCCGATACGCTCGATTTCGGCGATGATATGATCCACCGCCATGATCACCCGCAGATCGATGGCCACCGGCTGATACAGGGCCACCAGGCGGATGCATTCCCCGTCAATGGCCACTTCCAGGTCATTGATGGCCCTGTCGCCGGTGATCACCTGGCGGGCTAGGTCCGGGTTCCGGTCCCAAAAAGCGGTGATACCCCGTTCCAGAGCCGTATGCGCCAGCCCCGCCAAT
>JAKAGH010000151.1 GCA_021817645.1 Deltaproteobacteria bacterium | reverse complement strand
TGTGAGCCAGACTGACTTCTCCAGGCCGGGGAATATTACCGCCGCCGATCAGACCCGCATCCGAGATGGTATGATGGGGGGAGCGGAAAGGCCGCTGTTGCAGGAGCCCCTGGCCCGGCTGCAGCAGGCCCACCACGCTGTAAATCTTGGAAGTCTCCAGGGCTTCTTCAAAATTCAAGGGGGGCAGAATGCTGGGCAGGCGCTGGGCCAGCATGGTCTTGCCCGCGCCCGGAGGGCCGATCATCAAGACATTGTGCCCGCCCGCGGCGGCCAGCAGCAGCGCCCGTTTGACTGGTTCCTGGCCTTTGACCTCCTGAAAATCCAGGTCCAGCTGGGGGTCAGAGTCTAAGGCCCATACCGGTTGGGGAGGCAACGCCGTCAATTGCTCCCGCCCCGCCAGAAACTCCACCAGTTGCGTCAGGCTCTCGAGGGGATAAATCTCGATACCTTGCACCACCCCAGCTTCCGGGGCATTTTCCCGGGGAATGATCAGGGCCATATGGGCCTGGCGGGTGGCCAGGGCCATGGACAGCACCCCCCGGGTGGGCTTCAGGCGGCCATCCAGGGACAGCTCCCCGAAGATCAGGTATTTTTCCAGGCTCTCCTGGGGGATGATCCCCTGGGCCGCGAGGATGCCGATGGCCGCGGGCAGGTCAAACCCGGTGCCTTCTTTGCGCACGTCCGCGGGCGCCAGGTTGATGGTAACGCGGCCGCCGGGGAATCTATAGCCGGAATTTTTCAGGGCGGCGCGTACCCGTTCCCTGCTCTCTTTGACCGCGGCCTCCGGCAGGCCCACGGTGTTAAACGCAGTAAGCCCCGAGGACAGGTCCACCTCCACCTCCACCAGATAGGCGTCCACCCCCCGAAGCGCGCCGCTATGCACTTTGGCCAGCATGTTGTTCTACTTAACACCGATAAATGGACATTTTCCACTAAAAATTTTAGATATAATTCAGGGTTACCGAGCAGTATGCTGTTGACCTCCGACGCATCATTCGACTTGCAAAAAGAGGGGGGTTCGGGAAGAATGAGGGGAGAGACAGAAAGCATGATCCCAAGCCGGTTGCCAGGGCGCATCCAAGTGTGCCGCCAGCCCAGGGCGGACACCCGGGTTCGCCCATTGAAGGAAATTGACGTTTTTTGCGACTTGTTATCAGAAGGCATGAGGGATAGATGAAGGACGAAGCAAAAACCAAAGCCCAATTGCTTAGAGAATTGGGGGAATTGCGCCAGGAATTGGCCCGGCTGCAGACGGTTAAGAACACCGCCCTGCCGGCAAAAGCAAATTTGCAGGAAAATGGGGCCAATTACCGGCTGCTGGTCAAGAATCTCCCGAATGTGGTCTTTAAGGGCTACCGGGACTGGTCCGCGGACTTCGTTGACGACAAGATTGAAGCGTTGACGGGCTATGCCAAGGAAGAATTTGATTCCAGAAGGATTAAATGGCTGGACATGGTGGTCAGTGAAGACGTGCCAGGGATGCAGCAAAAGTTGGTGGCCGCCTTAAAAGGCGATAAGTCTTACATCAGGGAGTACCGCATCCGGCATAAGAACGGCAATATCCTCTGGATCCAGGAAGGCGGCCAGATTATTTGCAACGCTGCAGGTGACATCGAATTCTTTTATGGAGCCTTTCTGGATATCACCGAGCGGAAAGAGGCCGAAGTGGCGCTGCGGGAATCCAGCCAACGGCTACTAGATATCATTGACTTCCTGCCGGACGCCGCTCTGGTCATTGACCGGCAGGGGACGGTCATCTCCTGGAACCGGGCCATGGAGGCCCTGACCGGGGTCAAGGCTGAGGAGATGTTGGGGAAGGGCAACTACGAATACGCTTTGCCTTTCTATGGCGAGAGAAGGCCGATTCTCATCGATTACGTCTTCAACGAGGAAAAGGAGTTCAGAAGCAGATACGCCCACTTATCCCGGCGGGGAGAGACCCTTTGCGGCGAGGCCTACGTCCCGCGGTTAAAGGAAGGCACCTACCTGACGGCCACGGCCAGCGGCCTCTATGACTCGTCGGAAAACCTGACGGGGGCCATCGAACTCATCCGGGATATCACCGAGCGGAAACGGATGCAAGAGGCCCTGCACCGGCAAAAAGAATATCTGACGGCCTTGCATGAAACCACCCTGGGTCTGATCAATCGTTTGCAACTGCAAGATTTGCTGCAGGCCCTGATCAGCCGCGCCGGCCAGCTGTTGGGCACGGAGCATGGCTTCATCTATCTGGTGAACCCGGAGAAAAGCATCCTGGAATGCCAGGTGGGGGTGGGGTTATTCCAGGGGGTGATCGGTTCCACCCTAAGGCTGGGACAGGGCCTGTCCGGCAAGGTCTGGGAAACCGGCCAGTCATTGCTCGTGGAAGATTACCAGGATTGGGCCAAAAAGGCGGTGAACCTGGAGCTTGATTATGAAGCCATCCGGGTAGTGATGGGGGTGCCGCTGAAATCCGGCTCCCAGGTCACCGGGGTCCTGGGTCTGGCCTGCCACCGGGAGACCGGCCAGACGTTCAGCGACGAAGAAAAGGGGATGTTGGAGAGTTTTGCGGAGCTGGCCTCCGTGGCCCTGGACAATGCCCGGCTCTATGCCGAAGCGGGGGAAGCCCGGGAGGCGGCGGAGGCCGCCAACGCCGCCAAGAGCATCTTCCTGGCGACCATGAGCCATGAAATTCGCACTCCCATGAACGGCATCATCGGCATGACCAACCTCTTGCTCGATACCCCCCTTACCGGGGAGCAGAAGGAATTCAGTGAGACCATCCGCAGCAGCGGCGAAGCCCTCCTGAGCATCATCAACGACATCCTGGATTTCTCCAAAATTGAAGCGGGGAAGATGGAACTGGAACGCCACCCCTTCGACTTGCGGGAGTGTCTGGAAAGCGCCCTGGATCTGGTGGCCACCGCGGCGGTGAACAAAGGGTTGGAACTGGCTTACCACGTGGATGAGCAGTCGCCGGCCACCATCGCCGGGGATGTCACTCGCCTGCGCCAGATTTTGCTTAACCTGCTCAATAATGCCGTTAAGTTCACGGATAAGGGCGAAGTCTCCCTGACAGTCAGGTTAGAGGGTGGTAAGGAAGCTGCGGACCTGCCTTCTCCGGCAGTGCTGTTGCACTTCTCCGTGGCCGATACCGGCATCGGCATTCCCCCCGAACGCCTGGACCGCATGTTCCGCTCCTTCAGTCAGGTGGATGCTTCCACCACCCGGAAATACGGCGGCACGGGGCTGGGACTGGCCATCTGCAAACGACTCAGTGAAATGATGGACGGCCGGCTGTGGGTGGAAAGCCCAGGCGTCCCGGGAAAAGGAACTACCTTTCATCTGGTTCTCCCGGTGGAGCCGGTGGCCCTGCCGGTGGTCACCCGGCGCGAATTGCGCCAGCAGCAACCCCAGTTGGCCGGGCGGCGTTTATTGGCAGTGGACGACAATGACACCAATCGCCGCATCCTCGTGCTGCAGGGGCAATCCTGGGGCATGCTGGTGCGGGATAGCCGCCGGCCCCGGGAAGCTCTGGAGTGGATCAAACGGGGCGATCCCTTTGACGCGGCGATTCTGGACATGCAGATGCCCGATATGGACGGGGTAATGTTGGCCCAAGAGATTCGGGCCCAGCGCCCCCACCTGCCACTGTTGTTGTTCACTTCCTTGGGGCGGCGGGAAACCGGCGCGGCCTCCGGCCTCTTCACGGCCCAAATCAGCAAACCCATGAAACCCTCCCAATTGTACGACGCGTTAATGACCATCTTTGACGCGCAGCCGGTAACCGAACGCAAGGATGCGGAAACGATTCCGGGCCGGCTGGATGCCGGTATGGCCCAACGGCTGCCTCTGAAGATCCTCTTGGCCGAAGACAACGCCGTTAATCAAAAGGTGGCCTTGCGCCTGCTGGAACGGCTGGGCTACGGCGCAGAGGTGGTGGGTAACGGGGTGGAAGCTGTCGCGGCGGTGCAGCGGCAGACGTATGACGTGGTCTTGATGGACGTGCAAATGCCGGAAATGGACGGCCTGGAGGCGTCCCGGCGCATCAAGCAAGGCGGCGGAGCTGCGTCCGGGCCCCGGATTATCGCCCTGACCGCAGACGCCATGCAGGGCGACCGGGAGAGGTGTCTCGCCGCGGGCATGGATGATTACATCACCAAACCGATTCGCGTCGAGGCCCTGGTGGCGGCCCTGTCCAAGACCCAGCCCCACTCCCGCGGCCAAGCCCCCCAAGCGCCGGAGTCCGCCGCCATTGACCCCAAAAAGTTCGCTGATTTCCGGGAAACCATGGGGGCGGATTTTATCGGGGAGGTCATTGCCGTCTTCAATGAGGATGCCCCGGAATTGCTGAAAAATATGGAGCAGGCCCTGGCGGGCAATGATGCGGAACTATTCCGCCGCGCCGCCCACAGCCTCAAATCCAACAGTGCGGCCTTCGGCGCGGTAACCTTAGCCGGGCTGGCCAAAGAGCTGGAGATGCTGGGCAAAGAGGGCCGATTGACTGGAGCGGCAGAGAAAGTGGCCCAAGTGGCGGCCGAATACCAACGGGTGCAGCAAGCCTTGAAAAAGATGATGGGATCATGACCAGCCAGAGCTTGGACAAAAACGGGGCGGGAGAAAAGCAGAAAATCACAGGCTCCATCCTGGTGGTGGACGATAACCGCATGAACCGGCTGATGCTGGCCCGGGGTCTGGAACAACAAGGGCATCAGGTGGTGTTTGCCGAAAACGGCCGCCAGGCCCTGGAGCTCTTGCCCCAGCATAACTTCGACCTGATCCTCCTGGATATTGAAATGCCGGAAATGAACGGTTACCAGGTCTTGGCGCATCTGGCCGCGGACGTCCACTGGCGCCAAATTCCGGTCATTATGATTTCTGCGGTAGACGAGATTGACAGTGTGGTCAAGTGTATCGAGATGGGGGCTGCGGATTATCTGAATAAGCCCTTCAATCCCACCCTGCTGAAGGCCCGGGTCAGCTCCTGCCTGGAAAAGAAACGCCTGCAGGATGAACAGCGGGATCTGTTTCGCAGGTTTGCCACCGACGAAGTGGCGGACGAGTTGCTGAACTCGGGCTTTTCCCTGGGAGGCAGGCTGGTGGAGGCCACGGTGCTCTTCAGCGACATCCGCTCCTTCACCACCATCGCCGAATCCCAAACTCCGGAAGATACCATCGAATTGCTGAATTCCTATTTTTCCTTGATGATCGACGCCATCGTCAACGAAGGCGGCATCGTCAATCAAATTATCGGCGACGGCTTGATGTCCATCTTCGGGGCGCCCTTGGCCCTGGAAGAGCATCGTCAATGCGCGGTGCGCGCCGCACTGCAAATGATGGAACTCATCGATTTGTTCAACCAGGAGCAGGCCCAATTGAACCGGGTGCAGATCAAAATCGGCATCGGCATCGCCTCCGGCGCGGTAATTGCCGGCTATGTGGGCACCCAACGCCGGGCCACCTATACCTGCGTGGGCGATACGGTCAATCTCGCCGCCCGGCTGGAAGCGCAGACGAAGGTAATCGGGGACCCGATCTTGATGGATGAAAATACTTTCTTGGGGTTAGACGGTGATGTGCAAATCGTGCCCCAGGGAAAATTGAAGTTAAAGGGCAAGACCCAGGCTGTGAAGGTATTTTCAGTACCGGCGAAGAATTAGGGGGAGAAGGCCGCTCGCCTCCCGGGCGCTTAGAATCGAGGCCGTAGAAGTTGTTTAGGCGTGGATGAAAGTATTTAACAGGCCCCAATATTCACTTACACGCTTGATAGACTCGCTAAACTCATCAAAGTCAATGGATTTTTGAATATAACTGTTGGCCCCCAACTCGTAGGCTTTGGCAATATCTCTATTCTCATCGGAGGAGGAAAATATTACCACCGGTATTAGCTTGGTCCGGGGATGGGCGCGCACGCGGCGCAATACTTCCAGACCATGAATCTTGGGCAGATTTAAGTCCAGCAGGATTAAGGACGGCATTTCAACTTGGTCCTTATCCCCTTGATCCCCATTCCGCAAAAGATTATCTAACGCTTCTGCTCCATCATGAGCCACTACTACTTCAGAAAAAATCCCCTGCTGTTCAAGAATTCTGGTGGCCAGGACTTCCTCATGAGGGTTGTCTTCCACCAATAGGATAGAAATTTTCTTCATTGTTTCATTCTTTAAATAAAGAGGTAATTATAATCATTTTGGCCATAATATACTAATTTTATATGATACAGCCGAGAGCCTCTAATGTAAAGGGGAAAGTGGCTGCACTTTTTTCATAAGGAAGGATCAAGACGAATAAAAGACTAGATTTCGCGGTTAACCCCGCTACCCCCAAATGGGACAATAGGGATACGGCAAAATGGCACAACGGCTTGAATTCAGAGAATAAAAGGCAAGGTGACCCAAGGCAGGAAAAGAACCTATGTGAATTACACTAATAACGCTGCGGCTAATGACAATAACAACAACTTTATAAGCAAAAGGGGCTATAACTTTTTAAAAAAGGCGTAAATTGAACAATCAGATGTTTATCTTTACAGACTTCCGGCTTTGCTCGGCCAGGGAGAGGAATTCTTTCAACATCTCCAGGGTCAACAGACATTGTCCTTTTACCTGGGAGTGTCTTTTTTTCAGCAGGCGGAAGTAGTCTTCCATCTCCTCCCGGACCTGATTAACCTCGTAAAGATTGAGGTTCGCGCCCAGGCGCACGTCCCGGTGCTTCTGGGCGACCTGGTTGTAGTTCTGGAGTTCGTCCAGCAGGGCTTTCAGGTTGATATAGGTCTCGATAATCCTCTTGCCCGATTCCGGGTCCAGAGTTCCCAATAACTGGGCGGAGTTGTCATAGACGCTGAAATAGTTATGGCTGGCGGCAAAGATCACGGCGATGGGCAAATCTTCGCCTTTTTGCGCCTTTTCCAGCGCCGCGCCCACCATGGCCATATATCTTTCCCAAATTGCCGTCAATTCGGCATTAAGGGCCTGGAAGAGGTTGATCAACTGGCTGCTTTTTAACTCCAGGTCCCGCTTTTGGGCATACCGGTAATGGCCGTGGGATACGGCTTTACTGCCAACCATGGCGCCGATGAAGCCGGCCACCAGGGCTATGATGAGACCAAGGACCAGGCTCTCCATTCCCACCTCACTTAGATCCGGCTTAGATTTCCTGCACCCGCTCAGAGATTCTCAGTCCCGGACAGCCTGATATGCTCCACTTTCAAACAATGGTCCATAACCACCTGCAGACCGGCCTCCCTGGCCTTTTGGGCCGACTCCGGCTCCACTAGCTCCAGTTGCATCCACACCGCCTTGGCCCTTATCTGGATGGCTTCCTCCACGATGGCCGGGATGGCGTCCACCTTGCGGAAGATATCCACCACTTCCACCGGAAAAGGAATTTCCTTCAGACTGGGGTAGCATCTTTCTCCCAGGATATTCTGACAGCTGGGATTGACAGGGATGATGCGGTAGCCGTGCTCCTGCAGATATTCAGCCACCCGGTAGCTGGGCCGGGCGGGGTCGGAGGAGAGCCCCACCACCGCCACCACCCGGTAGTTTTTGAGAATTGCGGTAATTGTCTCAATTTCAGTTTGGTTGGGAACCCCGGTAGTCATCTACGCCTCCTGCTTCCTGCTCTCCGATTCGCTGATTCTGACAATTGCTGCGGCCGGGAAGGCGATCCCGGCCGCGGGGCCGAGCGCTTCAGAAAGTCATGGTGGTGGCCCCGGGGCCCGGACCCAACCG
>JAKAGH010000150.1 GCA_021817645.1 Deltaproteobacteria bacterium | reverse complement strand
GTAAACGGCATAGAGCTTGTGGTCATACGAGCCCACGTAAACGGTGCCGTCCGGGCCCAGAGCCGGAGAAGATGTAACCGTTGATCCCGTAATGAACGCCCACTTCTGAGTGCCGTCGGGGTTGACGGCGTAGAGCTTGCCATCATACGAGCCCACGTAAATGGTGCCATCCACGCCCAGGGCCGGGGAGGAGCCAACCTGATTTCCCGTGGCGAAGGTCCATTTCTGGGTGCCATTGGGGTTGACGGCGTAGAGCTTGCCGTCAATTGAGGCCACGTAAATAGTGCCGTCCGCGCTCAGGGCCGGGGAAGACCAAATAAAATGTCCCGTAGCGAACACCCACTTCTTTATGCCGGCAGGCCTGACGGCATAAAGATTATAGTCCTCCCCGCCTAGGTAAATGGTGCCGTCCGCGCCCAGGGCCGGGGAGGAGGGAACCGTATTTGCCGTAGTGAAGCCCCACTTCTGGGTGCCTGGGGTGCCGGCCAGGGCCGGCCCGGCGGCCAGGCTCAGGCTCATCATTGCCAGGAAGCTGCCAAAGATCTTTCTGAGCATCACTTTTCCTCTTTTTAATCCAAATTAACCTTGCCCAATGCTCAATCCAGGAGCAGCGGCAGCCAGGGCTGGCCTAACCCGGACGGACCGGGTGGGGGGGCCGGTAAAGGAGTCCCCGTTAATTTAAAGGCAAAGGCATCGTGACCTCTCAGCGTACTCTGGTAGGGATTGATGAGGGGAAAAGTCCCGCCATCGGTGGTCCCGGTCACGTAGACGCTAGCCTGGCCGTTGTGAGCGATGCCGAACCCCGCCCCATTTCCCGTGCCTGCGGATTCCCCGATAAAGGTGGAATAACCCAGAACCATACGGGCGCCGTCATAACCCATCTGGGTCACGAAAATATTATTCCCGGCAGTGGAATAAAGGGCATTCTGCAAAGGAAAGTTACTGGAAAGGGTACCGCCGGTAATATAGGCGTTGCCGTTCTGGTCCACCGCCACCCCGTGCGCCTCATCGTGGCAATTCCCTCCCAGGTAACTGGAATACACCAGTCTCGGTCTTTGAGCATACCGGTTGGTGAACCGGAAGAGAATGGCATGCTCCCAATCGCTCGGGGAAGTGCGTTGATAGGCGTTGGCGCTGGTGGGGAAATAGGGATTGTTGGTGGCGCCGCAGACATAGATGTCGCCGTTGGGGCCCCGGGCGATGCCGTAGCCGTAAGTGTACTGGTTGATTTCCCCGTTGCTGCCGCCCCAATAGGTGGAAAAGCGGATGACGCCGTCCTGGTCCACCCAGGTGACGAAGGCATTGATTCTACCTATCAGATGGTCATGGACCACGTTGTCGGCGTCACGCAAAGCGTTTCGCACCGGGAAATAGGGATCACCGGTCTCCCCGGTCACCCACACCCCGCCGGAATAAACATGGGATGAGTTGATGGGTTCGGCGACAATCCCGAAAGGCAAAGTGCCGCCCCCCATAACGGATTGGGAAAAGTCCGTCAGGCCGGTAGCCCAGAGGAATTGACTGCCGCTGGGATTGAGCTTGGTGACAAAGCCGATATCCGCGTAAAATGGGGAGAAAGTGAAGCCGTTGAACCTATTATAACCGGAATCATTTATTTGGTTTCCGGAACTGGTGGTGCCGGCAATATAGGCGTTGCCCTGGGAATCCAAGGCAATGGCCCGGGCGTCGTCGTTACTGTTGCCCCGCATGTAGGTGGAGTAGGCCAGGCTGTTGCCCGCGGCGCTGAGCTTGGTGACGAAGGCTTCCATGGAACTGGGATTCTTGTAGTAGTCGGACCACCGGGTGCGATAGGCGGCCCCGGCGGTGGTGGGGAAATTGGTGGTCTTGGTAACCCCGGTGATATAGGCGTTGCCCGCGGCGTCCACTGCCAGGCCGACGCGGCCGTACGGCGGCTCATAATAAAGATCGTCGTCGGCCGGGTTTCCCCCCAAATAGGTGGAATAGAGCAGCCCGTTGCCCTGGGCATTGAACTTGGTGACAAAGACACATCTGAGAAAGGTCGGCGAATATTGGGAGGGCAAAGCGGGGTTTACCCGGGGGAAGGGAAAGGGATCGGCCATTCTGGAATCGGTGACCCCGGCGACATAGGCGCACCCGGCTGCGTCCACCTGGATGGTATGGCCCCTTTCAGTACCGCTGCCCCCCAAATAAGTAGAGTAATCCAGCACCGGGTCGATGATTAGAGGGATTTTCCGATCATAAGCGGCCACTTCGAAGCCGTAAGTGTGGCCGGCCACGTCCCCGTGCAGCTTGAATTTGCCTTCCCGGGCCACCCGGACCCCGGCGATATCCTGGTAGACCACGGGCTTCTTCTGGACCAGCATTTCGCCGTCCGGGAGCTTGATGGCCAGGTCGCCAGTGGGGGTGACCTCCAGGCCCTTGATCCCGGCATATTGGAACTTCACCCGGTTGGGGTCGGCCCCGGGCTTGACGATGATGTCGTATTCCAACCGGCGGCCGTCGCCATAGAATTTCAGGTCGATCCCCTTATAGGCCCCCTGGTAGGCAACGGCCTTATAGGTGGGGACGTCGGTGCGCCATTTCTTGGGGTCATTGCCGATGAAATAATTGACCCGGTGTTCCTGGGGCTCCAGTGCGGTGATCTTCACCCCTTTGCACAGGTCCAAAGGGCTGAGGCCTACCGCGGTGGTTTTGAATTTCGAACCCTCAGTCCGGGCAGGAGGGCCAGGCCGCTTCCGCATCTTCGCCAGGCCAGGTTTCTCTATAGGCCGGGAGAGGCTGACCATCACGCCCTCTTTGGTAAACCAGGTGGTTTGCCCGCCGCTTTGCGCATAAAACTTCACCCGTTTATCCACCTGCCCCCGGTTGGCGATGAAATATGAAGGCAGACGGCCGAATCCCGCAGCCATCCTGGCCTCTTGGACTTCGCCGGTCTGCATAATCTTCGGGTTGGCTTGAGGATTGGGACCGTCAGGATTTGCCCTGGCACTGATAATGACGAACAAAGCCGAGCCCATCAGCGCCGCCGACCCGATTAGGAGAGTCAAGGAAACTGAATGGAAATTTCTTTTCATTGCCTCCTCCGCAATTTAATGATTTAAGATTGATTCAGTTAGTCAGAAAATGGCCCCGGCATCATCACTTTGGCCTGGGATAATAAGGAATTAATGATGGTTACAGTTCCCTTCGAATTAAATATCCCTTTCAGGAGGTCCAGGAATTCTTCTTCATTCTGGGCTGTGAAGTTAAAAATGTTTTCTGACAGTTCTTTCTTAATCGCCTCATTTGTATTTAGAATTACGGGGTATAAATTGATGCCGTGAAAGATGGTGAACAGATTATGCCGGTAATAATCCAGGACCGGCGCTTCCAGGTAAAAGTCGTACATAAATAAATCTTCATCGCTGCCGTATTTTTCCATTACGATAAGGCGCGGCAAAAATGATGACTCAATTCTTCCCGTGATGATATTTTGAGTCTTTTCTTTCAACCGCTCCGCCTGCTCCCTCAGGATCGCCGCCGGCACCTTCCCGCCATTTTCCCCCAGATTATCCGGCCATAAGTTCATCAGGATTCAGCCTCTTCCAGTTTAAAGCCAGGGTTCCCGAACATTGACCAAGTCCGAAAAAGGTCAAATAGATTGTTCCCTTAACTCTGGCAAATACCCCTTTTGGAAGGCGTATTTCACCAGGTCTGCGGTCCTGTTGACGTTCAATTTTTTCATGATTTTGGCCCGGTGGTGATGCACCGTCCGGTCGCTGATATATAAAAGGCCGCCGATCTCCTTGCTGGATTTGCCTTCGGCTACAAGTTTGATGATTTCTCTTTCCCTGGTGCTTAAAAGTTCGGCCGGGACCAGTCCCTGGCCTTCCTCAATCCGCTTCCGGTCTAGAAAAATTGCCTTCAGTTGAGACGCCAGGAGACGGGAGATATAGATGCCACCCTGGCGTATGGTGTTGATGGCGGAGACTAGTTCGATGTCCGAGTCTTCCTTGAGCAAATACCCCTCCGCTCCCGCGGATAGGGCGTGATGCAGATATTCCTTATTTTTATGCAAAGTGAGGATGATGACCTTTATTTGGGGAAAGGCCGTCTTGATTTCCTCGGTGGCCTCCAAACCTCTGAGATGGGGCAGGGAGACGTCGGTGATCACCATGTCCGGCAGAGATTCCCTGATGCTTCTTAATAACTGCAATCCGTCGGCCGCTTCTCCCACCACTTCCAGGTCCGCGCTTTCTTGGATGATTCTCCGGATTCCTCGACGGAACATGGCTTGGTCATCGGCCAATATAATGCGATAAGGATTCGACAAAATTTGCTCTCCCGGGAGTTGTTCCAAGGCAAAAGTCCCTTAATGGTGAAATTAGATAGCAATATACAAGGGGCTTATTACAGAAATCTTACAAGGTGAGAAAAGCTAGTTCAGAGTTAACCATAGGGATTTACTGATGATATTACAACGAGGATGGGGAGTTGGACGGCGGTCTTATAAAAAAGCGCAGGAGATGGGGAATTACGGCGGGAAGATAAAGGGCTGGATCATCGGCCAGGAAACGGGGATGGCTAGCTGGATTCCTGGGGTTGGGGCTGTATTCACCTTTCGGAATCGGCGGCCGCAAATGGAGTGAAACCGGGCTGACGCGGTATGTCTCCACGGATGCGCCATCGCCACCATCTCCGCCAACCCCTCGAATTAGCCCATTGGTGTTGTCGAAAGAGTGCTGGCAGAAATAGCTGATAGTTTGCCACGAAATTGACTTATCGAGGGAGTGAGGGGAATTGCTGGTTTGGAATGGATATGAAAAGTTTTCAGCCTCCTGATAAGTCCACAGCCATAGCCGAAGTTGACTTAACCAAAGGGAACGCGAGAAAAAAATTGATTCTCAGATTGCATCGTTTATAATTGCGCATATTTTCCCAAAGGAGGTGATCCCAGGTGCATCGACCCCAATGCAAGAAATCCTGAAGCCCAGGTGTCCGGGGGGCCTTGGTAAGGCCCGCAACCAGCGGTTGCTGGATGAGACCGGAGGGATCGCCTGGGACTGGGACTGCATGAAGTAAGCTTTACAACCATCTCCTTCCTTCCCGCCCTCAGGCAAACTTCCAACTCGCCTTCATTCCAGCATAGTTTCCGGACCTGCACATCTGTGGCCATTGCGGCTTAAGTATATCCGCGCTTTGAGAGCCGGATAGCCTTTGTTAAGCGGCAATATTCGCTCTTCTTATGACGGAATAGCACCCCTTTGGCCATGGAACAGCCACGACAATAGTTAACGCCGGTTCCCCACCTAACGCGAGATGGAGGTTAGAGAGCGTATGAGCAAGCCCACCTTAAATATCAATGGGATGACCGTGGAATTTCAACCCGGGCAAACCATCCTGGAAGTGGCCCGGCAAACCGGGATCTATACTATCCCCACCCTTTGTTATCTCAAGGACACCACCGCCACCGGTTCCTGCCGCATGTGCATGGTGGAGGTAGAAAGGGCCCGGACCCTGATGCCAGCCTGCGCCACCGCGGCAACCCCGGGCATGGTAATTCACACCGAGTCTGCTCGGGTGGATGCCTCCCGCCGGATGGTTCTCGAACTGTTGTTGGCCTCCGGCAACCACAACTGCCTGGTCTGCGAAGCCAACGGCGTCTGCGAACTCCAGGCCCTGGCCTACCGGTATGAGGTCCCGACTCCCGGTTTCGCCAACCCGCTGGGGACCCGGTATTATCTGGAAGATAATAAGAATTTGATCCGCCGGGATTTTTCCAAATGCATCATGTGCGGCCGCTGCGTCCAGGCCTGTAATGAAAAGCAGGTCAATCAGGCCATCAGCATCGGCTACCGGGGGGCGCACAATAAGATCGTTGCCCGCGCGGATAATCCTTATGGCGATTCCGACTGCGTCTTCTGCGGCGAGTGTGTGCAGGCCTGCCCCGTGGGGGCCCTGGTGGAGCAAAAGGCCATCGGCCTGGGGCGTCCCTGGGAGACCCATAAGGTCCGCACCACCTGTCCCTATTGCGGCGTCGGCTGCCAACAGTTGTTGCACGTCAAGGGCGGCAAGATCGTCAAAGTGACCGGAGTGGAAGGGGGCGCCCCCAACCAAGGCCGCCTCTGCGTCAAGGGCCGCTTCGGTTATGACTTTATCTATTCTCCGGAACGCCTGACCACCCCCCTGGTCCGGGACCAGAAGGGCGGGGAGTTGCGGGAAGCCTCCTGGGACGAGGCCCTGGATCTGGTGGCCAATAAGATCAAGGACACCATCGCCCAACACGGGCCGGACTCCCTGGCCGGCATCAGTTGCGCCCGGAGCATCAACGAAGACTCCTACCAGATGCAGAAACTCTTCCGGGTGGCCATCGGCACCAACAACATCGATCACTGCGCCCGCACCTGTCACGCACCCACGGTGGCCGGGCTGGCCGCGTCCTTCGGTTCCGGGGCTATGACCAATTCCTTCGCCGATTTTGCCAAGGCCAAGATGTTTTTCGTCACCGGCTCCAACATGACCGAGGCCCATCCCGTAGCCGCCACCTTCTTGAAGAACGCCGTGCGCAACGGGGCCCAGCTTATCCTGGCCGATCCCCGGCGCACCAAGCTGGCGGAATTCGCCGATCTTTACGTGCCCATCCAGGTGGGCTCCGACGTGGCCTTTCTCAATGGCCTGATGCATATCCTCATCACTGAAAATCTTTATGACAAGGACTATGTCGAACGCTGCTGCACCGGCTTCGAGGCCATGAAAGCCAAAGTTATGGAGTATCCGCCGGAGCGGGTGGCGCCCATTGTCGGCATCAGCGTGGAGATGTTAAAAGAGGTGGCGCACCGTCTGGCCTCAGTCAAACCCCTGATGCTCATCTACACCCTGGGGATCACCGAGCATACCTGTGGGGTCAATAATGTCATGAGCACCGCCAACCTCCAGATGTTGTTGGGGAATGTGGGATTTGAATGCGGCGGCGTGAATCCTATCCGGGGACAGAACAACGTGCAGGGAGCCTGCGACATGGGGGCGCTGCCCAATGTCTATCCCGGCTACCAAAAGGTGGAAGACCCGGCGGCCCGGGCCAAGTTCGAGGCGGCCTGGGGGGTGAAGCTCCCGGAAAAGAACGGCTTGATGATTCCGGGAATGATAGAGGGACTGGCCACGGGCCAGATTAAGTTTCTCTATGTCTTCGGCGAGAATTTGGCCAACACCGAACCGGATATCCGGCACGCCGAGCATTGCCTGGCTGCGGCCGAATTCCTGGTGTGCAATGACATCTTCCCCACCGAGACCACCCGGTTTGCCGACGTCATCTTTCCGGCCGCGGCCTGGAGCGAGGACGACGGCACCTTCGCCAACAGCGAGCGCCGGGTCAGCCGGGTGCGCAAGGTTTCTCAGCCGCCGGGGCAGGCCAAACCCAACTGGTGGATATTCAAGGAACTGGCCAAGCGCTTGGGGCACGACTGGGCCGCCAACAGCGCCCAGGAACTTTGGGATAACGAGGTTTCGCAGCTATCCCCCATCTTGGCGGGCATCAAGTACCATCGCATCGAGGGGGACGGCCTCCAATGGCCGGTGCCCGATTGCGATCACCCCGGGACTTGCGTCATGCACAAAGACGGCTGCTTCACCTGCGGCCAGGGGCGTTTCATGGCCCTGGATTGGACCCCGCCGGCGGAGGTGCCGGATGAGGAATACCCCATGGTGCTCAGCACCGGGCGGCGGCTCTACCATTATCATACCCGGACGCAAACCGGCCGGTGCCGTGTGCGTAAC
>JAKAGH010000149.1 GCA_021817645.1 Deltaproteobacteria bacterium | reverse complement strand
CGTATTTCTGAAGATCCCCGGAGAGCACTACATCGGGGTTTACTCCGCCAACGAGTACCTGACCCGTTCCAACCTGATGAAGGCTTACGACTTCCCCAACTACGACACCCCCATCGTCAAAGGCAAGAACGTGGCCACCTTCGGGGGCGGCAACGTGGCCATGGACTGCGCCCGCACCGCCCTGCGCCTGGGCGCGGACCATTCCTACATCATCTACCGGCGCTCCCGCGATGAGCTGCCGGCTCGCGGGGCGGAAGTCCACCATGCCGATGAAGAGGGCGTCGAATTCCTGCTGCTCTCCAATCCGCTGCGCTTCCTGGGCGATGACGCCACCGGCCGTCTCACCGGCGTGGAATGCCTGAAGATGGAACTGGGGGAACCCGACGCGTCCGGACGGCGGCGGCCGGTACCCGTCCCGGGTTCCGAATTCACCGTGGATATCGACACCGCGGTCGTCTCCATCGGCTCCGGCTCGAACCCCTTGCTCACCAAGAGCACCCCGGGCCTGTCCCTGAACAAATGGGGCTATATCGTCGCGGATCCCAAGACCGGCAAGACCATGAAACCGAGAGTCTGGGCCGGCGGCGACATCGTCACCGGTTCGGCCACCGTGATCCTGGCTATGGGCGCAGGCCGCCTGGCCTCCAACTCCATCCATGACTACCTGACCATGGGGTGGTAAGCATTCACCACAGAGACACCTTGAGCACCAAGTAGCATAGAGAAAAAAAGTAGGGTGCGCACTGTGTGTGCACCCTACTTTTTTATGGGAAAGAGGGCCAGTCGGGTAGGACGGTTGTCTCGCCCGCCAAAGAGTGGGGAACCAAAAAAGGCGGAGCCAAGAGGCCCCGCCTTAGCAATTGATGCCGTTGGTCTATTTATGCAAGTTAATATACCGGGCTTCAGTGAGAGGCGGCGCGTATTTCTGGCGCAGGTAATGGCCGAGGTTGAGGGTTTGCAGGCGTTCCTCCAGGGCGTCCCGCCAGGACTGGCAGAAGGCCATGAGGGCCTGGTCCAGGTCCCAGAGTTTCTCCAGGCTGTCGCCCAGATCTTCCACGGGCACGGACCAGTCCAGGTGCTGCAGGACCGCCTGGCGCTGCTCCAGGAGGCTGAAAGCCCGATTAATATCGTCCTGGAGCACCGCGGCGGTGATGGCCCGGGTTAGGTCTTGCAGTAGGGCCACCCGGCTCCGGGTTAACGGTGTGAGAGGAGAGAGAGTATTTTTTGCCATTCTTGCACCATGGGTAAGAGTTCGTATTCCATGAGATCAGCCAGCAAAATGTAGTCTTCTTCCTGATAAACCTGGAGCATTTCATCCAGCAGGTCTTGAAAGCGTTTCAGGAATTCGGCGACATCCCCGACCTGGGGGGAACATTCCTTAGCGAGGTCCACATCCAGGACCTGGCAGGCCCCTTCGCCGGTCTGGAGCAGCCAGCGCAGGGCATCCAGCACCTGGGCGAAATAGTAGTTGGCCTCATCTTCCGCGGCCAGGCGGAAGAGCGCGGCGCCCTTTTCCAGGGCTTCAACCAGAGTTTGCACCTTGAGAGCGGCGTCACCGAGGATGCCCCGGGCCAGGTCCGAGTCGGTCACTGTTTTGAGGTCCAGGGTGGAAACCTCGCCCAGGGTGATGTAGCGGGACTCCCGGGGATATCGTTCCGTAAAAAATTGGCCGTTGAGCTGTACCTGAAAGAGCTGCTCCCCGGTGGGAATGAATTTCTCATTGAGCTCCATCAGGACTTCTTCCAGGTTGCGCAGGTGGGAAAGATCCACCGGCAAGGATTGATCGTTGAGGGTTACTTGCATGGCGCCACCTCAGTAGGTTGGTAGGTGTCCGGTTTTTGTGATGTATGTTGCACAAGATGTGCCATTTCGGACAACGTGCTGATATATTGAGACAATCCTGGGAAACTGGGGGTCATCTCCTCCAGTACCTGCAGGCAGATTTTACCGGCCTGGTGCAGGTTTTGGTAACATTCCGCCAATTGACGCGCCAAAATATTGACGTATATTTCCTCGTTGCAACGCTGTTCCTGGAAATAATACTCAATAAACGCGGCGATTTCGGGGTAACCCACCAGCAGCCGGTGCAATTTAGGATCAAGGCTGCGGATGGCCTCCGCCTGCTGCCAGAGAAAAGAGGGGGTGCGGCGCTGCGAGGGGATGTCAATAAGTTGCCGGGCCAGCTCCTCCCCTCGGGCGGTGAGGTCCAGCAGCTCGGTTAAGGCGCGGTGCCCGCCATTCAGTCCCAGGTCATCCCGGGGCGGCAGGAAGTGGCTGGTCATAATTTCCAGGAGCCAGCGTTGCAGGGCATCCCCGGCCACCCCGGCCCCGTCCAGGAAGCGGGGCCAGACGGCCCGGTGCACCAGGGTCCAGAAATGTTTCCGGTCCAGGGGCCGGCGGATCAGGGGCAGATGGGCATGATGGCCCGTGGGGTCCCAGGTGGAACGATAGACCTGGAGGGTCCGCCAGCAAGGATCGTCGGGGATGGGAATGCAGGGCTTCTTCTCCAGGAGGTGCAGAGCCCAGGTGGCGACCGCATCCGGGGAAAACGCCTCGTGGCATTTGAACAGGGAGCAAGAGTCCGGGTAATGGCACGGGTGGCAGTCGATCCGGGGTTCCAGGGCCAGGTGGCCTTCCCCCACCGGGCCGGTGTCGTGCACCCGGGCCCCCGCCAGGAAGAAAGCCAGGACCGGGGTGTTGACCGCCGCGGCGATGTGCATGGGCCCGGTGTCGTTGGTGATCAGGAGCTGGAGACGGGACAGCATGGCCGCCAGGAAGGGGACGGAGGTCCCCCCGGTGCACAGGGTCGCGGTGCCGGGAGGCAGGAGAGCGGCAATTTTCTCCCCTTGCGGTCTTTCCTTCTGGGTGCCGAAGAGAAAAAAGTGGCAGGGCCGGGAGTTAAGAAGTCTGACGGCCACCTGGGCATATTTTTCCGCGGGCCATTGGCGCTGGGGCTGGGACGCGCCGGGGACCACGCCCACCAGAGAGGTTTCCGGCGCCAGGTGCAGCCCTTCGAGGAAACTATCAGCCTGGCCCTGGGCCTCGGGGGGAATCTGCAGGGCCAGGCCCGCGCCCTCCGGCTCCAGCTCTGCGGATTTAAGGAAGAGGTCCACCAGGTTAAAGGGATTAGCCCTCCGGGCCCGGGAAATTATCATCAGGTAACTCATCCAGGCGGGCTGAGTATAAAAGAATCGCGCCGGATTGAGAGTGAAGCCGCGCACCTGCCGGCCCCGGCTCAAGTACGAGAGCAGGGCCCCCAACATGTCGGGCGTGAGATTGATGACCAGGTCCGGAGGGGTCTCAATATGGGCCCGCAACCAATCCGCCAGCACTTGATAAGCCTGGGACCAGTCCCCTCCCTGGTCCAACAGGGGCGCCAGCTGCAGGGCGGGGAAAATCAGCAGCCGGTCCGGACCGGGAATCAACCTGGCGGTTTCCTGGAAGACATCTTGCACCACCAGGGTGATCTGGGCTTCCGGGTAGCGGGCTCGCAAAGAGCGGAGCACAGGCGAACACTGCACCAAATCCCCCAGACGCATGAGATTGATGACCAGGATGCGCATCAGGCCCCTCCAGTGACGCCGGGCCGGTGCACCATGCGGCGGAATTCATGGAGAAGCCAGAGAATGGCTTCGGGTTCGGTCAAGGGGTCAGTGCTGACCTTGATCTGGCTCACCAGACCATCCAGATCGGGGGTGGCGTCCTCCGGCAAGCGGTCCAACAGGGCCTGGACCGGGTGATCCACCGGGAAGGAGGCCTGGACCGGGGCCGGGGCTGCTTCCCGGGGCTGTCGGCAGGGAAGAATCCCGGGGTGGAAGTCCTGGATCATCTCCAGGGCCGTAGCCAGGCGGCGGGCGTAGGTATGGTGCCGGAGGACCCGCTCCCGGCCGGCCGCGGCCAGTTGCCGCCGCTCGTCTTCGTGGGCCAGGTAATACAAAATCTTCTCCCGGGCTTCGGCCAGGGAGGCGAAGGTGGCCAGCTCTTGGCCGGGCGTAAAGAATTCGGGCAGCTGGGCCCGCCAATCCACCAACTGGAAAGCGCCGCACGCGGCCAGGTCAAAGACCCGGGGGTTGAGGTAATCCCCCTGGGGATTGATCCCCGCATGGAAGGGGGAGGAGTGGAGGTTGAGGTTGATGCGGGTGGCATTGAAAATCTTGGCCGAGTCCTCCTCGGACACCCGGGCCGCCTGATTCTGGATGTGCCGGCCCAGATGGGAGTTTAATTCCCATTCCGACCCCCAGATCTTGAAATCGAAGTCGGTGAGGCCCTGGAAAAACTGGCGGCGGTTGTAATAACCCGCGCCCACAAAGGACACCGCGGAGCCAAAGCGGCGTGTATCTTCAGGACTTAAGTCCAACGGCGGGTAGGCCTCCAGGTCCGCGGCCAGGGGCAGGCAGGCGTAATTCTTGACCCCCCGGCGCTTCAGTTCGGAGAAGAAGGGCTCCTTTTGCAGGGTGAAGAAGACGTCCACTTCCGGGGCCAGGTCCTGCCAATAGGTGAGAACCTGGAAGTCCTCCACGAACCAGTAGGCCACCAGGGGCACTTCCGCTTTCAGGGCTTTTAGTAAGGGCGGGGCCACGGGGGCCTGGGCCAGCACAAAGACCAGGTCCGGCTTAAAATCCCGCACCCGGGCCAACAGCGTCTCCCCGAGAAAGCGCAGCAGCTCCTGGGTCAGCTTATGCACGGCCCGCTGGTCTTGGGTGACCCGGGCCAGGACCTGGTAACCGGCATAGAAGGGGGCAAAATCCATAAATTCCGTCTCATGCCCCAGCTGTTGGAAGCCCCGGGCCGTGTAACGGGCAATGGGATGGGAGCCGCCGTAAAGGGGACCGGCCACCAGGATGCGCAGAGGCCCCAGTTCCCCCGCCTCGCCTGCCAGGAAGAGGGTCAGCCGGCGGTAGGGGCCGGGATGGAGGCGGCGGGTGGGGGAATGATCCGCCAGGCGGGTGTTTAAGGGGATGCCGGTGTAATCGGCGCCCAGGCGCAGGCCGCCTCGGGCCAGCAGCGGCGTCAGGTCTTGATGTTCCAGGGCCAGGCGGGCCACCGCGGCCGAGGGCTCCACCACCCATATGGGCCTCTCCGGGGATAACAGGGGCAGCAGATGATACCCCAGCCCCAGGCCGAACACCACCAAAGGTCCCGCGTCTCCCTCCAGGGCCCGGGCCCATTCCTGGCCTTCCTTCACCGGGTCATAGGAAGAGGTCAGGCGCTGTTTGCCCACTTGCAGATAAGGGTGGCCGGAGCGGGAGGGCTGGACCTGGTGATCGTCGGGAATGACGGTCGCGGCCAGGGTGGCGGCCAGATCAGGGGCCACTGTCTGCAGAACTGCCAGATTCTTTGCCCAGAGACTCATCTAGATTTACCTCGTTTTATTTGGCCAGCTTTCCAACTGGGAGGTGAAAACGGATTTAACGCCACTAAAAAGTTCTTCCTGGCCCTGCCTGGCCATTTCCCCATGAAAAGCCAGGAGAGGCTTTAACGCCGCGGCCACTTCCGGCAGGTCCGGCTGGACAGGCGCCCCCTGTTTCAAGGAGGCTACGAGCACTGCCAACGCCCGCAAATCTCCGGGAGATAATTTTTCTTTAGCCCCATATGGGGTTGGGGTAGGGGGTTGGGGCTCCTGACCCCTGTCCTCGGCCTCATGCATCTCGTTTGCCAGCCAGAGCCCGGCCAGGCGGTAGGCCTGGCCCACCAGGTCCAGAAACCGCAGACGCGGCTCTCCCAGGGGCTGGTAAAAGACCCCGAAGTCGTCTATCCGGCTGCGGTAGACGCGGGCGCCCGCGGGGAGGCGGAGGTCCGGGGGTGCGGCTCCCTGTTCCAGCAAGCCGACCACCATTTGACCCACCGCCAGGGGCGGCAGCATCTCCAGGCAGACCTGGCCTTCCTGGGGACAGGGGGACGCGGCCTCCAGGCAGGGGTGGCAGGGCGGCTCGGCCTGGAGGACGTAATGGCCGCAGCCGTAGGGGCCGGTCTCAAAGCAGAGGGCCGGGCCCAGAAACAGGGCCAAACAGGGGACGCCCAGGGCCGCGGCCAGGTGCAGAGTGCCGGTATCGCCGCTGACCAGGAAGTTGGTCTGCTTGATCTGCCCGGCCAATTCTGCCAGGCCGGTTTGGCCCTGGAGGTTGACCACCCGCTCCCGGGACGCCGGGGAGAGCGCGGCCCGGAGCCTTTCCCCCAGACCCCTTTCGGCTTTGGTGCCTAGCAGCAGAACGCGGGCTCCCATGCGGCTGACAAAAAAATCCGCCAGGCGGGTGAAGTGTTCCAGGGGCCAGGTGCGCCGGGCGTGGCGGGTGGCCAGTTGCAGGGCGATCAAGGGCTCTCCCCCGGGGAAAGGCGCGGCCGCCGATGGGGTTGCGGCCAAGGCCGGTGCCGACGCCAAATGGCGGAAGACATCCGTGAGGTGGAAGCGGTTGAACTGCCGGGCGTGGACCAGGCTGTAAATCCAGGCCAGCCACGGTCCCCGGGAAAACTCCCGTCCTCCGGCCGCAGGCAGAAAACCATGGGCCGGTGCGCCCAAGAGATAGGTGAGCAGGAGACTGAGCCGGGAAAAGTTGAGATTGAAAACCAGGTCAAATTCCCGGGTTCTGAGGTCCTGCAGCAGACCAGCCACCCGCTGATAGGCCCCGGGCCAATCCTGCTCCACCTGGGAGGTCAGACCCTGATAATCGAAGCCCAGGATCTCGTCCAGACAGGGCCCAGCGTCACTCAGGGCCAGGAGGCGCTGGTCCGTGAGCAGGGTGAGCCCTGCTCCGGGATAGGCCTGACGCAGGCGCGTGAGCAGCGGCCAGGTCTGCACCAGGTCCCCCAGCCGGGCCAGTTGCAGCACCAGGATGCGGCGGGGCGTAGAGGCGCCCCGGAGGTCCAGAGCACCCGGCGTCATCATCTCTCTGGCTTCCGTCCGGGCCGCCCGCGGGTTCATAGGGTCCTCCGCATCACCGCCAGCATCTCCTGGACCCGGTGGCGATAGGTATGTTCCCTCAAGACCCGGGTCCGGCCCCGCTCGATGATTTGCCGCCGGGCCTCGGGGTGTCCCAGGTAGAAGCGGACCAGGTCAGGAATCTCGTCGGGGTGGTGGTAACAGGCCGATTCTTTCCCTGGTTCCAGGACTTCGGCCAGTTGTTCTTTAAAATCCGTGATCAGGAAGCCCCCGGCAGCGGGCACGTCAAAGACCCGCTGGTTGACCGCGGCTTTCATCTGCAGGCTGGTGGCGTTGAAGTTGATGGCCGTGGCCCCATAAATGGGGGGCAGGTCGTCGTAATAATTGACTTCCGGGTGGAGCCGGAAAGGCGCGGCCACCAGCTGCCGCCAGCCGGCATCGCCGTAAATCGTGGGGCTAAAGGGAGCCAATTGGCGGACACACCGCAGGCGGTAGTCCCGGGTGGCGGCCCAGATGAGCCCGGCCTCCAGGTCCGTGCGTTCGCTGAGGCTCATCCGCCGGATGAGGGGATGCTCCGTCAATCCCCCCTCATTGAGGAGCAGGTCCAGGCGGCGGTAGGGTTTCGCCTGCAAAGCCTCCAGGAGCTGCTGGAAGAGGGCCCGAAACGCCAGAGACGCGGGCAGCCGCTCCAGCTTCTTGGCCACGGAGCTGATCATGGAATTGCCCACGAAGGCCACCTGGGTCCGCCAGCGCCCCAGTTCGGCTGCCGGCCGGGGCGAAAACGCGTCCGGGTCGGTGGCCAGGGGCAGGGTGAAGACCTTGGTAAACCCCAGGGCCCTGACTTCCGGGACATAAGTGGGGTCCCAGACAAAGATATAGGACAGGTC
>JAKAGH010000148.1 GCA_021817645.1 Deltaproteobacteria bacterium | reverse complement strand
CTTCCTTTAATTTCCTATCCACTGATTACTGGTCACTGATTACTGATTTTCTTCTCGTTCCCAAGTTGTACTTGGGAACGGTTGGTTTTCGTCCAAGCTGTGCTTGGACACCTTTTAAAAAATACGCTTTCCTGGAGAATCAGGCTCGCCAAGCACAGCCCGGCAGATTAGAGTGTTCTCAAGTGCATTTTGCGAACGAGATAATAACTGATCAATCTCTATGTCTTCGTCCCTCCCACAGCCGGAGAACCAGCTCCGCCTGGCGGCGGGCCGCGCCCTGGTGCGGGAGCAGGGCATCCCGGGCGCGCTGGCCCTGATCGCGGCGATCCTCCGGGTGGTCCAGGAGGCGGCGCAAGGCCGCGGTGAGAGAAGCGGCATCCTGGACCATAACTCCGGCCCGGGATTGGTCCAGGATGACTTGTGACCAGCGGAAGTTATTGATATTTGGACCATAAATGGGAACTAAACCCCAGGCCGCGGGCTCCAGGATGTTTTGGCCGCCGTGGGGCACCAGGCTGCCGCCCACAAAGGCCACGTCCGCCAGCCCGTAAAGGGTAAAGAGGTCGCCGACGGTGTCGATGAGGACCACCGGGGCGCGGCGCGGTTCCCGGCCGGATTTAAGCAGGCTCCAGAGCTGAAAGTTGAGACCGCGGCTGTGGAGCAGGCGCCCCAGCTCCGCGGCGCGTTCCGGATGGCGGGGGGCCAGGAGCAGGAGGAGAGCAGGGTAGGGGGCGCTGAGGCTTTGATAAGCCTCCAGAATTGCTTCTTCTTCCCCGGGGTGGGTGGAGGCCGCCAGAAAGACCGGGGCCGGGGCGGTGTTCTGCCGGCCTTGGATAACCTGGCGGAAATCCGCGACAATTTCCGGTTGTTGGGATTGCAGCAGGCGATCGATCTTCAGATTGCCGGTGAAATGGACCCTGCCGGGAGAGAGCCCCAGGCGCTGAAAGCGGTCATAATCCTGGGAGGAGCCCGCGGCAATCAGTTCCAGATTATTTAATATATCAATGAGATATCGCCTATATTTAACAAACCTTCTGAAGGATTGGTCCGACAGCCGGGCGTTGGCCACGGCCAGGCGCACCCCCCGGGTCCGGGCCTGGGTCAGGAAGTTGGGCCAGATCTCTGAATCCAGGGCCACAAAGATATCGGGCCCCAGATGCTCCAGATAGCGGGACACTGCCCAGGGTATATCCAAGGGGAAATAACAAACCAACGCCCCCAAGGGGCCAAAATTCTTCCGGGCCACGGCCTGGCCGGTCTCCGTGCCGGTGGTGATGATGAAACCGGCCTGGGGCAGCAGCCGTTGCAGCTCCAGGAACAACGGCTGCGCGGCCAGGATTTCGCCCACGGACACGCCGTGCAGCCAGATGCGGGGCTTACCCGGCGGGGCAGGGGGGGGCAGCTTCAGCCCCAGGCGGGGCAAAAAGCTCTCCCCCCGGCCCCGGCGCCGCAGGTGCCAATAGAAATAGGGCCAACCCAGGAGGCCGGCCAGGGTAGTCAGGATTTTATAAAGGGTTAAGATCATTTAATCCGGTCTTCGCTCTTTTCTTCTCGTTCCCAAGTTGTACTTGGGAACGCTATTTCCCGCCAAGCTTTGCTTGGCAAGGCTGGTTCAACAGGAATGCGAACCTAAATTTTAAAAGGTGTCCAAGCACAGCTTGGACAAAACCAACCGTTCCCAAGTACAACTTGGGAACGAGAAAAACGTCTTACGCACCAATCTTCCTGATAACCATAGTCTTTAAAGTCCCCCTTTATAAAGGGGGATTTAGGGGGATTTTGTTTTACACGGCACAGCCTGCGGTCTGTTTATTCCGCTTTGAAAATGTCTCTCGTAGGGAGCGTCTTACGCGCCAAAGATGGTGCGTGAGACGCACCCTACAGTTTTTTTCATGGTTTTGGGTGTTCCTTTGGAACATGAATGGCTGGTTCCTAAGCTGACCTTGAGGAGAATATCTATTATCCCACCTTTATATTCATTAATCTTCTACAGTTAATGATCACATCTAATATTACTTATTAGATTTCGCCAGCCAATCCCGGCGCACCTTTAAATAGTCAGCAAGGATCCGGGCATGGTCAAAAGCCAGGACTTCCGGCAGCTGCTCCGGGGCAAAGACCGCCAGGGCCCGGGCGTCGGACGCGGCCTGGGGCGAGCCCTGGGCCCGGGCGACATAAACCGTGGTAATGGTATGCTGCCGGGGGTCCCGGCCCGGGTCCGAATAAGTATGAAATTGCCCCAGGAGTTCCACCTCCAGTCCCGTTTCCTCCCGTGCCTCCCGGCGGGCCGCGGCCTCCAGGGACTCGCCGTATTCCACGAAGCCTCCGGGCAAGGCCCAGCCCCAGGGAGGCTGGCCGCGTTCGATCAAGACCAACCCCTGATCCTGGAGCTCAATGATAATGTCCACCGTGGGCGCCGGATTACGGTAGCGCCGCGAACGATGGCCGCATTGGGGACAGATTTCATCGATCATCGCCATGATATTTTTACCATAGCTATTAAAAATGGATTCGGGGGGATTTTCAAGGATTAGTTACTTGAGGCGGCGCAAGGCGTATTGATAGATCAGCAGAAAGCCTGCGGCCAGGGAGAGCCAAAAGAAAATCGCCTGGTCGCGGGATGAATGCAAGGGCCAGGCGAGTGTGCCGATGAGCGCGGTGAATAATAGGCCGTAGCCCAGTAAAGAGGCAACTAACCTGGCGCTTCTGCCCGCGAACCTGGCCAGGGCCGGGAGATGACGTTTGGCGGTCCAGGCCAAAACCCAAGCCACTGTGAAATCGACGGCCACATAGATTGCGGTCAAAAGATATTTGCCTGTTACTGTATCCGGGTTCAGGTGCATTTGCGCGTCTAGGCGGACCCGAAGGTCCGCCCTTACATCTTAGTTTACATAATATATATTATCAGACATTATCTTTCTTGTGAGAGATTCCCAAAAATTCCTTTTTTAGAAAAGGTTTGAAGTCTTCATAGTTTAAGGAGACGATGCGCCAGTCACCGCCTCCGGGCGGGCGGCGCATCTGAAAACGCAAAGGCCTCTTGGCCTTGGGATCATACACGGCCACCAGGGCCTCGTCCCCTTTGACTTCGATTTTGGCGGTAGTCACGGCCGCGGTCAGGGCCAGGATTTGGGTGTTGGTCAGGTCTTGGAGATAGTTCTGGATCATGCCGCGAATCTGCTTCTCAAAATTATCATAGAGCTTGGGGAATATATGGCGGGCAAACTGGCGGCCCAAGTGGCGGCTGAACCGGGTGAATTCATCACCGCCCTGGTCTCCGGGCTGCGTCTGGCGGGTGGAATCTTCCAGGAAATTATTGAAAATCTCCTTTAAATCCACATACTTAAATAATATATCCGGATCCTTCTCTTTCAAAGCCAGGACCATCTGCTGCAGGGCATAGCGCGGGGAATCATGCCACCGCTGATAAATGACCCCGGCACCGACGGCGCCCAGGGCCAGGGCCGCAATGATCACGATGAAAATGACCGGTTTCCGCATTGACTCTCCTTGAGGCCGGACTTGCCTTGGCATGGAAATAACTATAGTATAATCATATTTTAAGGGCAAATCGAGATGAACTCTGAGAAATTGCTGTCCCGACACACCTTGAAGAACGGCCTGCTCCTGGAATTTTGGGACCTGTCCCGCCCCATGCTCGGAGACCGCTGCCAAGCAGTAGTGGAAGCCAGGGTGGCCGTTGCCGTCACCGCGGACACTCTGCCGGCCGAATTGCGCCCCCAATTGGGCCAAGTTAGCGCCGCGCTGGGGAAGGAAGTGGTCTTTTCCCAGCAGGAAGTGCGGACTTTCGTGGAAACCGGCGCCGCCCCCGGCCTGCTTAAGCTGATAGAAGAGCAGCTCCTGGGCTCTCTCCAGGATTATCTGGGCCATCCCGAGTTCGCGTCCAGGTTGATCCGCAAAAGGTACGCGGACCGGCAAAAAGAAACGGGCTGGCAGCATTAATGAATTTGGAGGGGAGGGCCGGGGGCCGGTGGTATTTTTTGCCTGCCCCTACCCCTCCCCTATCCGCTGATTAGTGGTCGGT
The DNA here is from genome assembly GCA_021817645.1 of Deltaproteobacteria bacterium. Lineage (GTDB taxonomy): Bacteria > Desulfobacterota > Desulfobaccia > Desulfobaccales > 0-14-0-80-60-11 > SURF-52. Next base: position 3,733 of record JAKAGH010000148.1, on the reverse strand, counting down.
TGCCAGTTGCCGGTTTTTAGTTTTTAGTTTTACTGACTATTTCGTTAACACTGATCACTGATTACCGATTACTGATCACTTGGCCCCTGGTCACTGACTAATGGCCCCTGGTCACTACAATGGAGGAATAATGCCGCAACTGCCGGAGGTGCGCCTGACGGCCAAAGGCTGGCGCTGGCAGCGCACCGGGCACCCCTGGCTCTACCGGGATGACCTGGCGGCTGCCCCCGGGCTCCCCGGCGGGGAGTTGGTGCGGGTTCTGGACCACCAGGACCGCTTCCTGGGCCAGGCTTTATACAGCGCCAAATCCCGGATCGCCTTAAGATTCCTTACTTATGCGGACGATGTGGTGGACCGGGGCTTTTGGGAGCAACGCCTGCAACGGGCGGTGGCTTACCGCCGCCAGGTGGTGGCCGATACTGACGCGTATCGCCTGATTTACGTTGAGGCTGACGGCTTTCCGGGGCTGGTGCTGGATCATTATGCCGGGCATCTGGCCCTCCAGGTCTTGCATCCGGCCATGGAACGGCTGCTCCCTGACATCATCGACCTGCTGACGACCGGCCTTTCTCCCTGCTCCATTACTTTGCGGAATGACGCGGAGGTACGCAACCTGGAAGGGCTGCCCCTGGAAGTGGCCACGGTTTGGGGGGAGTTGCCCCCTCTGGTGGAAGTGCGGCAAGGAGGCGTGCGGCAGCTGGTGGACCTTCGGGGGGCGCAGAAGACCGGGCTTTTCCTGGATCAGCGGGAAAATCACCTGGCCGCCGCGGCTTATGCCAAAGGCGAGGCCCTGGATTGCTTCGCCTACCAGGGGAGCTTTGCCCTGCACCTGGCCCCCCGCTGCCAGAGAGTCACCCTGGTGGATAGCTCGGCCCCGGCCCTGGCCCGGGCTGAAGAGAACGCCCGTCTCAACGGCCTGGACAACCTGGAGCCGGTAAAGGCCAACGTCTTTAATTTCCTTAAAAAAGCCGTGGCTGAGGGACAGCATTTTGACGTGATAGTGCTCGATCCGCCGGCTTTTGCCAAGAGCCGCCGGGAGCGGGAAGCCGCGATCAAAGGCTACCATGAAATCAACCGCCGGGCCTTCCAGCTCCTCAACCCCGGGGGCGTGCTCATTACCTGTTCCTGCTCCTATAATCTCAGCGAGCCGGACTTTCTGGAGGTCGTGCGCTCTGCTGCCGCGGACGCGCACCGCCCGGCCCGCCTCATCGAGCGCCGGGGCGCGGCCCGGGACCATCCGGCGCTGCTTGCCCTGCCGGAAAGCCTTTATCTGAAGTGCTTCATCCTGGAAGCCCTGTAATGTGCCATTTTCACTAGAAAGATGGTTTTCTTATCAAGGAAAAACCGCCGATAAAAGTCATTATTTTTCTCCCCCTTTATAAAGGGGGCGCGGGGGTATTTTGGACAACCTGTTGAAAATCCCCCTAATTCCCCCTTTAAAAAGGGGGAATTAAAAACCTGCCTTCTCAATTCCGAAAAAACGACCCCGCTGCTAAAAAACCTGCTCCAGGCCGATGACGGCAGGAATGATCGTTCTTATCTTGGAATTGAATCATCTCACTCGGGAGGAATGCTCATGCCTACCAAGAAAAAGCCCAAATGCGACGTCGACCCGGTGTGCAATATGGACCTGGCCGCCATACACGGCAAGTACCAGTACGATTTTGAAGACGAGGTCTACTATTTCTGCTCCGAGCTCTGCAAAGAGCAGTTCGCCAAGGAACCCAAGAGATATGTGAAAAAGGCGAAATCCTAAGCAGCCGCATGGTGCTGTCAGTTCACCGGTAAATCATGAAAAGGTTGGTGGGGCGGGCCTCCGTGCCCGCCTCGTTAATCTACCTGGAATGTAAGACTAGGCTGTTAATTAGTCTCGTGTCCCAGAAATAACCAGCAAAATAAAGCCAGGTAAAATCTCCCCCTCCTCTCGGTGGAAAGGGGGCGACTTGGACAGTTCGCTGTAATTAGCCAATAAGACGCCACCCCCACCCCGACCCTCCCCCCTCAAAGGGGGAGGGAGAAAATACCAGGAAACTTTTGTAAGATATTTCTGGGACGCCACATTAGAAGCATTGCCAAACCTCTTCTTCTGTTATCGGGAGTCGCGTCTACACTTTGAACCTTGAACCTGGAACTTTGAACTCAATGCTGCACCAGATCCAGGCCGCAGTTCTCCGCCCGGGAGCCGGCGCCTTACAGATCGAATCGCTGGAGTTGGAAGGCCCCCGGGACGATGAAGTCCTGGTGCGCCTGGCGGCCTCGGGCATTTGCCATACGGATATCGGCTTCGTGGCTGGCCATTCCGGGCCGCCGCTCATTCTGGGGCATGAAGGCGCAGGCGTGGTGGCGGAAGCGGGCCGGAAGGTAAAAGGCATTAAGACCGGCGACCACGTGGTCCTCTCCTATCAGTCCTGCGGCCGCTGCCCTGCCTGCCGCCGCGGCCGGCCCACTACTTGCGGACACTTCTGGGACTTGAACTTCGGGTTCCAGCGCCTCGATGGCAGCAATGCCTACTCGAACGGCGTGCAAGGTCACTTCTTCGGACAGTCTTCTTTCGCCACCCACACCCTGGCCACCAGGCGCAACCTGGTCAAGGTGCCCCAAGACTTGCCCTTAAAACTCCTGGCGCCCATGGGCTGCGGCCTGCAGACCGGTGCGGCGACGGTGCTCAATTTGCTCCAGGTGCCACCAGGGGCCAGTATTGCGGTTTTCGGCACCGGCGCGGTGGGCCTGGCCGCGGTCATGGCCGCGCGGCTGGCCGGCGCTGCGCCGATCATCGGCGTCGATATCAAACCCGGGCGGCTTGAGCTCGCCCTGGAGTTGGGCGCCTCCCACGTGATTGACAGCAGCCGGGAGGAGGTGGTCCCCCGCGTCCGGGCGATCACCGGCCGCGGGGTTGATTTTGTTCTGGAGATCACCGGCAATTCCGACATGTACCAGGCCGGGACTGAGGCGCTGAATCCCCGGGGCACGATGGCCCTGATTGCCAGCCCGGGCCGCGGCGGCTCTTTGCCGGGAGGGCGCAAAATCATCGGCAGCATCCAGGGGGACGCGGTGCCCCAGAATTTTATCCCCAAGCTGATCGAGCTTTATCAGGCCGGGCAGTTTCCCTTCGAGCGTCTGCTGAAATTTTATGAATTCCGGGAGATCAACCGGGCCATGGCCGACGCCATCAAGGGCGCGGCTATCAAGCCCGTGTTGCTGATCGGCGAGCACTAGAAGCCATTTCAAAACCTCAGTTAGCCCCGAATTGTCATTCTGAGTGCAGCGAAGAATCTATCCTTTTCAAACGTCTAGACCCTTTGCTGCGCTCAGGGTGACAAAAGAAGAGGTTTTGTAAAAGCTTCTATTGTGGCGTCCCAGGAAAGCCTTACCTAACTTGGGTCGTTTTTCTCCCTCCCCCTTCGAGGGGAGAGGGGATAATATTGGGCATATTCCTAAGTGATATTTTGTAACTTATTTCTGGGACGTCACACTAGGGAAGGGCGGCGGCCGCCCCTGTTGCCGGAGAGGGCCACCCACCTTCCCCTCTGGCATCGATCTTTGGGCAATTGACTCGCGCCTGTCATTCCCATAAAATTAAGCAATGCATCTTCGCCCGGGAATTTTTTGGATAGTCGTGCTTTTCTTGCTGGTTTGGCCAGCAGGCCTGACAACCCTGGAGGCAGCGGATTCGCCAGCGAAGCCCCCCTCCCCTCCCCGAATTCTGGAAGCCGCCCGGGCCACCCAAACTGCC